>CAKZMZ010000620.1 GCA_937129345.1 uncultured Thalassovita sp.
AAGCGAGCGCTGTCTAGCCAAGGGGTGTCGTCCAGACCTTTTATTGGAGGAGCATCGGGTCGGGTTCCTACATTGATATAAATGTTGCCTCCTTCTAATGTCTCACCATTTACCTCAAGGGTATTTTTAGAGGTGAATTTACCCCAACCCTGCATCAATGTCACATTTTCAGCATCTTCCATCCACTGGGTAAGGCCGTTTTTTGATGTATTGCGGATTTTGTTCATCCTTTCTATAATACGAGCATAGTCAACTTTGACTTCTCCGCCTTCGAAGCCGAATGTTTGGCCCCTTTTTGCGGTGTGGATGGCTTTTGCACTTGCGACCATGGTCTTGGTAGGCGTACAGCCATAATTTACGCAACTTCCGCCCACTTTACCCCCTTCGATCACTGCAATAGATTCGCCGGTGCCTATAAGTTTGCCCAACAATATACCGGTTGCTTGGCCTGTGCCTAAAATGATATGGTCGTACTTCATGTTTTGATTTTTTGGTAGTTTAAAAAATTGGATTGTCTTAAAAATTGGGCTGGCATCAAGTGTAGATATATAAATACTACATGCTACAATGATTTTTGTTTGTGTAAATCTGAAATTGGAGGATAGGTGAGGACTTATGGCTAAAAATTGAAAAATCTTGTCGATTTCGTAAAGGAATCTTCTTAATTTGTAGCAAAACCAAGCAAATAGGCTATGCAAGCCATAAAATCTTACCAGTTACAAACAGAACATCCCATTACATCTTTTGAGATAAAAACCATGGAAGAGGTCTATCAGAAAAATGAGGGCAAGATAGATAAGCCTCATCGGCACGAGTACTATACCATTCTGATTGTTAAACGTGCCAAAGGTGTGCATAAAATCGATTTTAAAGATTATCATTTGGCGCCTCTACAAGTTTTTTTTCTTAGCCCAGGGCAGGTACATCAGTTAATCGAACACGAACAGTCCTACGGCTGGATCATTACTTTTGCTGGAGATTTTTTGGTTGAATATGGAGTTAAAGAATGCTTTTTTTCGGACATAAACCTTTTCAGGGCTGTGGGCGATACGGAACCTCTGGCTATCAGCCGAGATTTATATGACACTTTGGAGGGTTTTTGCAAACAGATGCAGTTTTGTTTTGATCAAAAAAGTAAATTTAGCTATGAAGCTGCTAGTGCCTATTTAAAATTACTTTTGATAGAATGCAACGATGTCTGTGTATTGCCTAGTGGCCAAGAGCAAGCAAACAATGCAGGGTTTGAGCTGTTGAGGAAATTCAAGCTTTTGGTAAAGGGGAATTTTAGGAAAAACCATAAAGTAGGTGATTATGCTTCACAACTCCACATCACTGCTGATTATCTAAACAAAGTAGTAAAGCAAACCATAGGCATTACTGCTAAAGAGTACATTATTGAGACTTTGCTATTAGAAATCAAGCGTTTGTTATTTTATACCAATATGGCATCTAAAGAAATCGCTTATGAACTTGGTTTTACAGACCCTGCGTATTTCAGTAGTTTTTTTAAAAAGCAAACGGGCAAATCATTATCTAACTTTAAGAAAGGTCTTAGATAGAAGAGAAGTGTTTTTGGTATAAAGTAGCATGCTTAGTTAAATCTAACTCTAAAAAACCATAATCAAAAAGGCATTCACTCTATGGTTAAAAGAATGCCTTTTGTATAAAAAATAATCTTGAATATTACTTATTGATGGTCAACTTATAGACCCCACCTTTGTAGAGACCTAAATAGAGTACATCTTGTGATTCGCCCTCTACAAGTTGCATACTTGTAATTCCTCCGAAATCTTGGGTTTCGTATTCAATGTTTTCCCATGAGTCTCCGCCATCTTCAGAAACAAATACGACCAGAGATTGTGGCTCATCAAATCTTTTGAGCCATCCTCCAGCGTAAATCAAGTCCCTGTTTTGCGAAGGAGAAGCCAAGCCAAAAAAGAAACGGTTTTCGGGGCTGTCTATCAGTGTTTGCCAAGTATTACCTGAATTTTGCGTACCTAGAAGCGCACCTTCAAAACCTACCAAAACTCGGTCGGTATCGGTCGGGTCAAAAAGGATTTTCTTTACCACTGTAGGGTTTTCTACTAGGTCGTCCCATCTAATGATATCGTCTCCGATTTTTTTTATTAGGTAACCGTTCTCGATGCCACCTTGGCCACCGAACCAAATCTCGTCGGTATCATTGGGATTTATAGCAATTTCATCTGTACCATTGGCCAACATTCCCCAATCTCCCCAAATAGGTTCCCAGTTTTCTCCATCGTCTAAGGATCTGGCTAAAACGCCTAAACCTCCTGCATATAAAACATCAGAATCGTTGTTTAAGGCATAAAAAGAAGAAAAGCGTTCTGCATTTTGGCCACCAAAGTTGTTATCTAGCATCTGCCATGAGGCACCTTGGTTATTTGAGGTAGAGATACCGCTCGCAGGCATTGTGCCTTGTGGGTTGTTCCACACGGTTAGGTAAGTACCATCATCTAAAATGGTAAAACCAATGACCTCCTTACCATCAAGATTTAAACTGCTCCAGCTACTGCTTGCGGTATTGTTATTTTCGTACAAGCCATCGTCTGTAAGTGCAAACCATTTATCGTTTTGCCTTTGTAATTCGTTAATGATTCTCCCATCAAGTCCTGTTTTTTCAAAAACGTAGGTTTCTGGTTGGGTTGGGTCTATATCTGAATTTTCCTCTGGGTCTTCGCAAGAAAAAAATATCGAAGACAGTAGTAAAAAGATTAAAAAATGTGTTTTCATAATATTGGTTGTTGATTAATTAGACACTTGATAATACAAGCACATTTTAAGAAACATGCTACACAAAAACCTAAGGATTTTATTGGGAATGAAAAATCTGACTGGGGTAAATTTATTTTTTTGTTGATTTTACTTTCTAGCATCTTGCTGTAAGTTTATATTTATTGAGTCTGCCTATAGCAATAAGAAAATGGCTTGACAATGTATAGACTCAACCATATATCTTTCCGAAAAAGGCTTTAGATTTACCTGTTGGCTTCAGCAACATCACAAACGATAGATTTAATCTTAGCAAATGTCGAATAAAAGTAATAGGATATATTCCATAGACATCATGAGGGGCCTCACCCTATTTCTCATGTTGTTTGTTAATGATTTGTATGTGCCGGGTGTGCCCAAGTGGCTGGTGCATACAGCCGCGCAAGAAGATGGCATGGGCTTGGCAGATTGGGTATTTCCGGGTTTTTTGTTCATGGTTGGCTTATCTATCCCTTTTGCATTTATGGCAAGGGAAAAGAAGGGGTATAGCGGTAGAAAATTGACTGTACACATCCTTATCAGAACTTTAAGTTTGCTGCTCATCGGCATTTTTATGGTAAACCTAGAAAGCTACAATGCCGAACTAACTGGCATGCATAAATACGTTTGGGCCATTCTGGTATACGTTTGCATTTTCCTTGTTTGGAATTACTATCCTAAAGAACACGAAAAAGCCAAACTTTTTAAGGCATTTCAATACGCAGGCATTATCGGTTTGATTTTTTTGGCGGCTTTGTATAGGTCGGGTACTTCTGAAAACCCGGGATGGATGACGCCCAGTTGGTGGGGCATTCTTGGCTTAATAGGCTGGGGCTACTTTGTTTCTGCATTTACTTATTTTTGGTTGAGAGACCGACTGTATTTAGTTGCTTTTGCTTGGCTTGTTTTCGTAATGCTGAACATGCTTTCGCAGAATGGCTTGCTTACCTTTCTCGATACATTAAAACCAATTTTTGGAGTGATTATAGATGGAAATGTGCCTTCTATCGTACTTGCAGGCTTATTTGTGGGTGTAACCTTAAAGAAATATAAAAACAATTATAAAACCCTTTTTTCTATCCTTGTTCCATTGGGCTTGATTTGTATCATTATGGGTTTTGTTTTGCGCAATTGGTTCATTATTTCGAAAATATTAGGGACACCATCGTGGGCTATGTTATGCAATGGAATCAGTATTTTACTATTTGCCCTCTTGTTTTATCTAATAGATATCAAAAAATGGAAGACATGGTCAAACGTTTTCTTGCCCGCTGGACAAAATTCGCTTACCACGTATTTGGCGCCAAATGTACTCTACTACCTTATTTGGTATTTCGAACTAAATATTCTTATCTACAAGCAAGGTGAGATAGAGTGGTTGGCCGTAACAGGTTCTCTTGCTTGGGCATTGGCTATGGTAGGCTTCGCTGCTTTATTGGCTAAAATTGGGATACGCTTAAAGTTATAGATTTTGCGTCGATATTTATAACTAGCAGCTTTCTTAAGCTATTATAAAATAAAAAAGCCCTCTACTTTGGAGGGCTCATTTAATTGCTAAATCTTATGTTCTTTTTGAATCCAATCACTTTAAAAACTGCTAAATATCTAAAAAGCTTGTCTTGCATTTAAAATTGTTAAGTAATATGATAGCCTAAAGGAATTTCAAATATTGATGGTGCAGTGCACGTGCGCAGTGCACTTTTCGGAACTCTCTTGGTGCAAAAGTGCCTTTTTGATTTGTGGCTAAGTCACTTAACTTCTGGAATAATTAAAAAATGGTACGGGCAATTTTAAGAGAGGAGAATTTTGGGAATGACTTTACGGTTTAACTAAAGATTTTTTCTATTGTTAGAGCTGCGGTATGCACTAAATAAATTACTTTAAACAAAAGTAATATCTAAGAAAAATAAGCAACTATTTTTTATTTCATACCGTAAAAATCCTATGTATCAACACTTAATCTATGCAAGAATTGAGGCTAAATATCAAGTTTTTTTCCATTGCTATTTTGTTGGCCTCTAACTTATCTTTCGTGGGTGATGCACTGTTCAAATTCCATTTTCAAGATAGTAGGAGCGAGACAAGTGAAGTTATTGAGATAAATCATGTTGAAGAAAGGCTTGAAGACAGCTGCGTTGAAAATGTTGAAGAAAGGGAAAGCGAAGAAAACGTTTTTGTCCCTATAAGCAATTCTTACAGTTTTATTATTTTCACTACCTGTTCTACCATAAAGTACACATACATCTCTAAACAATATTTGGAGATAGTTGCGCCACCCCCAGAGCATTTTATTTGATCTATCCGATTTTCCAATAATGCACCATCTCTTTTAAAGATGAATGGTATTAAACTTCACATTAAAAAATAATACTATGCAGATAAAGAATTTTTTGATTGCCATTGTAATTATGTTGTATGTAAGCAGCTGTGCTGTGATCAGGCCTGGCGAAGTAGGCGTAAAGCAAAAGCTAGGAAAGTTGAGCGACAAGATTTATCAGCCGGGAACAGTTGGTATCAATCCGCTTGTAACCACCGTGGTTAAAGTTCCAACAAGAACGGTAAACCTTGAAATAAATGTAGACCTCCCCTCGAAAGAAGGATTAAACGTAGCCTCAGACATTTCTATATTGTACCATATCGAAGCAGATAAAGCGGTAGATATCCTTAAAAATGTAGGTCAGGACTATGAAGATGTTTTGATTTTGAGTGTTTTTAGATCTGCATCAGCTGATATCTGTTCCCAGTTTTTTGCCAAAGACATGCACTCGGGCAATAGAAGCGAAATAGAGCAGCAAATTTTGAATAGGATGGATTCTTATCTTCGCGATAGAGGTTTTGTGATCGAGTCTGTTTTGATGAAGAGTATAAAGCTGCCTCCCGGGCTTTACAGTGCAATAGAAGATAAATTGGAAGCCGAGCAAGATGCGCAAAGGATGCAGTTTGTACTGGAAAGGGAACAACTTGAAGCACAAAGGAGAAAGATAGAAGCGGAAGGTATTAAAGATGCCCAATTGATCTTGGAAGGTGGCTTGAGCGAGCAAATCATTAAATGGAAAAGTTTGGAAGTTTTGAATAATTTGGCAGGTTCTCAAAACTCAAAGTTGATCATTACCGATGGTAAAACGCCTGTATTGATCAATACCGAGCAATAATTATAGGCCATTCATTTATGTTTATAAAGCCCCAAATAGCATTTTTTGGGGCTTTATTTTTACAATTTATACTAACTACAAAATCCTTTTAAAGTGATTTGGAACGATCAATATTGTATCGTAATATTGCAATAAATAAATATACCGATATGGGAGTTACCAAAACCAATCTTTTTTCAGACGAGCAAAATGCTATTGCGTATGCGGCTAAAGCATTTGCGCATCCGGCTAGGGTAGCCATTATCCAATACCTCTTAAAAGCAAATGCTTGCATTAATGGAGATTTGGTTCAAGAGTTGGGTTTGGCACAAGCCACCATTAGCCAGCACCTTCGCGAATTGAAAGACATTGGTATTATTCAAGGAAGTATAGAAGGCTCGAGAATTAATTACTGCATCAATCCAGATCGTTGGCAAGAAATCAAAACTCAATTTAGTAACATATTTGATCAGTTTTCAACTAAAAAGGAAGAAGGTTGCTGTTAAAAAAAATTATTTTCTATAATCGTAATATTGCAATAATATAAAACTATGGACAAAGAAAAGGAACTCAAAAATGTAGTAAGAGAACGCTACGCCCGTATAGCAGAACAAGGGAAAGCAGAAAACGCTGCTTCTTGTTGCGGAGCGACAACTCCATCTAACAAGGTTTACAACATTATGATGGACGATTACTCAGGAACACAAGGTTATATAGAAGAAGCCGACCTTGGACTAGGCTGTGGTCTACCTACACAATTTGCTAAAATTAGGAAAGGTGATACGGTCATTGATTTGGGCTCAGGCGCAGGCAACGACTGTTTTGTAGCCCGACACGAAACAGGTGCAGAGGGCAAGGTGATTGGTATAGATTTTACACCTGCTATGATCAACAAGGCAAGACTCAACGCTGAAAAACTAGGCTTTAACAATGTAGAATTTAGAGAAGGTGATATAGACGATATGCCGGTTAATGATAATGTGGCAGATGTGATTGTAAGTAATTGTGTGCTTAATTTGGTGCCTGACAAAAAGAAAGTAGTTCAGGAGATTTTTAGGGTACTAAAACCAGGAGGCCATTTCAGCATATCCGATATTGTATTGGTGGGTGATTTACCCAATGCCCTTAAGCAAGATGCAGAAATGTACGCAGGTTGTGTGGCGGGCGCCATACAAAAAGAGACATATTTGCAGCACATTGTGCAGGCAGGGTTTAAGAACATTACGTTGCAAAAAGAAAAGACAATCAGCATTCCGGATGATATATTGAGCAAATATTTATCTCCTGCTGATGTAACAGATTTTAACAATGGCAGTACAGGCATTTACAGCATTACCGTGTATGCAGAAAAGCCAGGTAAAAGCAGTGCAAAGCCTAAAGTAAAGTTGTCTGATCTACAGGCTGCTGACTGCAATCCTAAAACAGGCTGTTGCTAAGTATTTTGGTTATTTACTTTATTAAGCCTGCTCTGTTTTTAACTTTTAAAAAGAGTAGGCTTTTTTTGTGTTTTTGAAAATATGGAACATAGCCTTCTAATATACCCAAATCTTTTAAAATACATCAAAGAAGTGATAGTAGCTTCTGACCAAATAGATGAAGTACGAAAAGATAAATTAAAAGAAATTGCCTCTTTTATTCTACACAAAAAACAGGCAAGCCAAACGGCAAATCTTACGTTTATTTGTACCCACAATAGCAGGAGAAGTCATCTATGCCAGATTTGGGCAGCAACAGCCGCCGCTTATTATGGAGTTGAAGATGATATTCAAACTTTTTCAGGAGGCACAGAGGTAACCGCTTTTAATCATAGGGCTGTAGCTGCTATTAAGCGATGTGGTTTTTATGTGGAAAACTCTACTGGTGAAAATCCACATTACAAAGTGCATTATAGCGAGGTGAAAAAGGCTTTGGAGTGTTTTTCTAAAAAATATGATGATGACTTTAATGCCAATGAAAATTTTTTAGCTATAATGACCTGCTCAGAGGCTGACAAAGATTGTCCTTTCATACCAGGTGCATCGATGAGGGTTTCAACGCCTTACTTTGATCCTAAAGAATCTGATGATACTGATCAAGAAACTATTGTTTATGATGCAAGGTGCAGGCAAATAGCTACTGAAATGTTTTACTTAATGTCGCAGATCCAGTAGCAGCATCATGAGTTGCAGCCCTAACTTATTATTCTCTGTAATCTTGTTCAATAATTTCTGAAATCCCTTGCTCATAAGGTGTTGGCTTAAAATCGAATGCTTTTTCGAACTTATCAGAATTGAAAACATATGTTCGGTCATACTGATAGAGCATTTCCACGAATTCTTTCATGATAGGATTGAAGAGACCTAAAACCTGAGTGATGAATTTATTGGCTACTTGTATTTTAGGTTTAGTCCCTAGTTTTTGCGCTATACTTTCAATCCATTCTTTACCAATTTTGGGATTTTTTGCCGTGGGCAAATGCCAAACCTGATTATAAGCAGATGGAGTATTACCCAAAATTGCTGTGGCTTTTGCAGCATCAGGCGTATAAGTAAAGGAATGTTTGTACTGGGTTGACATTAACCAACTTGCCTTTTTACCTCGGCTCAAGGGATCAAACCCCATTTCTGTTAGTAAGCTAGTCCCTTTTATTGAAGGACCATAAAAGTCGGCTGCCCTTGCAACCAATCCTTGAATACTCCCTTTGTTGATTTCATCCATCAAAGAATGAAAGACCGCAGCCCTCACTTGTCCTTTTTTACTAGGTGGATTGATGGTAGTATCTTCTGTCATGCCATCGAGTTGGTCTTTGTCATACATGTAGATGTTGTCAAAAAACACCAATTTGGTAGGTCTCTCTTTACAAGCTTTCAATACATTCTCTATAAATCTAGGCCAAGCCTGTTGCCATACTTTATAGCTGTAGGGAAAACCTACGGTGATGTAAGCTATTTCAGAACCCTCAATCGCTTTTTCCAACTGCTTATAATCTAAAAGATCAGCCGAGAAAAGATGGTCTGTTGTATTTACTTTTTTAGGATTTCTGCTTACCAATCGGATATCATCAGTAAATGTATTAAGTTCTTTTGCCAATTCAGTACCGATGGCACCTCCTGATCCTAATATTGTTTGCATACTTTAGGCGTTTTTTTGCTTTTGCACAATATAGCGGTTTTGAATAACAATTCAAGAGTAAATCACTCTTCAAAATTAAAAGCAAATTTTTCTAAACTTTATACATTTTACATTGTTATAAAAATCTAACACTGTTAGATAATTATTATAATGGTAGATAAAAGATTTCTCAGAAAGGAAAAAGTTAAGGAGGCGATAAAAAAGGCAGCGTTAAAGATTGCTGAGAAAGAAGGTTGGGGTAAGGTTACCATCAGAAAAATAGCAGATGAGGTACTCTACACCCCGCCCATTGTTTATGAATTTTTTAAAAATAAAGACGATTTATACAGGCACTTAGTAGTAGATGGTTTTGAAAAGCTGAATGCTTTGACCTTAGCCAGCATCACCGACGAACAGACTCCAGAAGAAAAACTGCTCAAAATTGCTGAAGTCAGGTTCGATTTTGTTACGAAAAATCAAACGTTGCACCACATTATGTTTGATGCTGAAAATCCAGAATGGCACAAAATGGAACTGGCCAAATCAATGGAGGCCATTAAAGAACTGGTAGAAGGTTTACTGCTAAAAATTACAGGAGATGAGGAACGATTACACGAGTATTTTTTTAATATGATTTGCCTCATTAAAGGTTTTACCTACTTTCAAAAGCAAGTAAAACACATGCCTAAATCTACAAAATTAACTATGGTTAAAGACTCAAAAGATTTCAAACCCATTTTCATAAAATCCTTCCGAAGGTTTATTAATAGTTTAAAGCAAACCCATGAATAAAAGAAAGTTAATCATAAGCATAACAGGGTTACTGATCCTTGTTGGGGGCTTTTTCGCTTTTAGGGTATTATCTTCTAGTAATACCAATGAGGCTCCTAAAAAATCCAGCAAAAAAACTAAGGCAGTTGTTCGTACCAAAAAAGTAAATAGCGAGCAGGTCAAGTCTGAACTCGAGATTACGGGTAGGGTCATTGCGCAAGATAAAATAGAGCTCTTTGCCGAAGTTACCGGCATATCTTATTATGGGGCACGACCTTTTAAAACGGGAAATACTTTTAGAAAAGGAGAGGTTTTGTTAAAAATAGATGATGCAGAGTTTGTAAGAACACTAGCTGCAGCCAAAAGCCAGTTTTCTAGCCTCTTGGCACAGGTCATGCCCGATTTAAAGCTAGACTATCCTGAAGCCTATCCTAAATGGAAAGAATATCTAGTAAATTTTGAAATAGAAGGCTCAATTAGGCCTTTACCAGAAATTGAGAACGAGCAGCTCAAATTTTTTCTTACGGGTAGAAGCATACTGGCAGATTATTATAACATTCTGCAATCAGAAGAGCGATTAAAGAAATACGTGATTAGGGCGCCTTTTACAGGAACTTTGACCGAAAGTACCATAGATAGAGGTACTTTGGTACGCACAGGGCAGCAACTCGGCGAATTTATTAAAGGCGGTACTTTTGAGTTAGAGGCTTCTGTGGCTTACGACAAGCTAAAATTTCTAAAACAAGGCACACAAATTACTTTTTCTGATGTAAAAGGCAGCAATACATTTAAAGGCACTTTGGTAAGGACCAATGATAAAATAGACCCAAATACTCAATTGGTACAAGTCTTTTTTCAGTTAAAGGATAGCAATCTAAAAAGTGGCCTTTATTTAAAAGGTGATTTAGAAACAGTTACTTATGAAGATGCTTTTGAACTCCCCATTCAATCATTAGTAGACAATGCTTTTATTCTTACCGTGGAAGAGGGTGTTGCCAAAAAAACGCCTATCGATGTAAAAGTGCAGAACGCCGAAACCTTTATTGCCACGGGTATTCCGAATGGCACTAAGGTAATCATCGATAAAAAGAATAGTGCTTTTGCAGGCACAGAAGTCATAGAAATGTAAAACAGTGCTCTGCTATTAAATTTAAAATTACGCATGAAACAGGTCATTAAATTTTTTGTAAAGAATGAGTTGTTGGTCAACTTGGGCATTGCCTTGATCACACTTTTGGGGGTGCTCATGGCATCCCGGATGAACTCCTCATTTTTTCCGAAGCAAGACGAGAAATTTATTATTATTGAGGCCACCTATCCAGGTGCTTCGCCTAGAGAAGTGGAGGAAGGCATCGTTCTAAAAATAGAAGAGAACCTGAAGGGTGTTACGGGCATAGACAGGGTTACTTCTACCTCCCAAGAAAATTCTGCCTCTATACAAGTTGAACTAGAACTTAGAAAAGATGCCGATTTGGTGCTGCAAGATGTAAAAAATGCAGTAGATCAAATCAGTAATTTTCCCGAAGCCATGGAGCAGTTGGTGGTATTTGTAAGAGAAGTAGAAAATTTTACTGCCAAGGTAGCGATAGTGGGAGAGGTTCCGCTGAGCACGCTTAAAGAAAGGGCAGAGTCTTTTGAGGATGCTTTAAGAGGTTTTCCAAATATCTCCAAAATTGAAATCACAGGCTTTACAGAAGAAGAAATAGAAATCGCCCTAAAAGAAAGCAAATTGAGGGCATACGAACTCAATTTTGAAGATGTGGCAATGGCGATTCAGAATGAAAATGTACAGACCACGGGCGGTACTATTAAGGCCAATACAGAGGTCATTATCCGGGCAGATCAAAAAGAATATACGGCCAATCAACTTAAAGATTTGGTTATAAAAACATTAGACAATGGCAACGTGGTAAGATTAAACGATGTAGCCGATATTAGAGATGATTGGGCTGAAAGTACAGACAAGGCTTACTACAATGGCAAAAGGGCCATACTCATAACCGTAAATACCCTAAATGAAGAAAACATTCTCGAGGCAGCTGAGAGCATAGTGCAATATGTTGATGAGTTTAACAAGAACAACTCTATTGTTAAGGCCAAGTTGGTAAGAGATGGCACCGATGTGTTACAAGAGCGCATTAGCCTTTTAACTGAAAATGGGATATTTGGTGCCATACTCGTATTCATTCTTTTAGGTTTATTTTTGCGAATAAGGCTTGCTTTATGGGTAGCTCTTGGCATCCCTATTTCCTTTTTGGGCATGTTCATCCTGCTGTATTATTCGGGCGTAACCATTAACGTGCTCTCACTTTTTGGGATGATCCTAGTCGTAGGTATTTTGGTAGACGATGGTATTGTTGTGGGCGAAAATGTTTTTCAGCATTATCAGCAGGGTAAGAGTAGGTTTAGGGCAGTAATAGATGGTACGGTAGAAGTTTTGCCCGCAATTTTATCAGCGATTACCACCACTTGTGTGGCTTTTGGTTTCTTCTTTTTTATAGATGGACAGTTGGGGGAGTTTTTCTCTGATGTGGCTACGGTGGTTATTTTTGCTTTGGGCTTTTCTCTTATAGAGGTCTTGCTTTTTTTACCGGCACACTTGGCCCATTTAAAAGATCTCTCAAAAGATATGAAGCCTAACAAGGTGAAAGAGTACATAGAAAATCTATTGATACGGTTCAGGGATATCGTATTTACACCAGTAATAGACTTCGCCTTAAAATATAAGTTCTTCAGTTTTATGATTGCTTTTACACTGCTCATTGTCACCTTTGGCGGTATAGCAGGAGGCATCATCAGAACTACTTTTTTTCCTAACATAGAGCAGACACAAGTAAACGTAACTCTTGAGTTTGCCAGTGGCATTGCAGAAAACATCACAGAAGATGAAATTCTTAAAATAGCTGAGGCGGCTGAGAATTTAGAGGAGCGCTACCAAAAAGAGCTTGATCAAAACATCATTACCGATACAGAAATTTATTTGGGCCCGACCAGCAATCAAGCCAAAGCCACATTTTACTTAGTTTCTTCCGAAAATCGAGATATCCGTAGTTTTGAAGTGGCCAACGATTTACGAGAAGCAGTCGGCCCCATCCCTCAAGCTACACAACTCAGTTACGAAACGGCTACACCATTTGGTAAGCCGCTCAATGTTTCTTTCTCAGGAGAAAATTTTGAGAGATTGAGGGCTGCAGTAGAAGATTTTAAGACAGAAGTAGCTGAAACTGGCATGGTCAAAGATTTGGTGACCAATGACAGGGCCGATCAACCAGAGTTGAATATCAAACTGAATGAAACGGGTAGGGGACTTGGCTTAACCCTTCGGAATGTAATCCAACAAATAAGAAATGGTTTTTTTGGCTTTGAAGCACAGCGATTGCAACGCGGAGACGATGAGGTAAAGGTGTGGGTGCGCTATGCCTTAGAAAACCGAAATGATATTAAAGCGCTCGAAAATATGCGTATTAGAACACCACAAGGTAATTTAGTACCGGTAAGTGAAGTCGCAGACATAGAAAGAGTAAATGGGCTAATCAAAATCAATCATTTAAATGGCAAGAGACAGATTAGGGTAGAAGGAGAGCTGGCTTCCTTTGATGTATCATCTACTGATATGATCAGCAAAGTTTCTGAAGACATTATTCCTGTAATAGCAGAAAGATATTCTGATGTGAAAATACAGTTGGATGGGCAGCAGCGAGAAACGGCCAAACTACAGGCCTCTGTAAAGAGTGCGGGGCCAGTCGTGCTCATTATCATGATATCTTTATTGATCATTACCTTCCGCTCGGTAAGCCAAGCCGTGGCTTTGATCATGCTAGTACCCTTTGGGCTCATTGGTATGGGTTGGGGCCACTTCATTCATGATCAGCCTATGAGCTTGCTTTCATTTTTAGGTTTTATTGCATTGCTAGGTGTAATTATTAATGATGGGCTGGTATACATTGGCGCTTTTAACGGCTATCTTAAGCAAGGTCTAAAATATGATGAAGCATTAAGAGAAACATCCATCTCAAGATTTAGACCCATATTTTTAACCACTATTACCACTACTGCAGGTTTAGGCCCACTGATATTTGAGCAAAGCTTTCAGGCTCAATTTTTAATACCTATGGCCATTACCATAGCCTACGGCCTTATGGTTGGTTCACTGGTTTTAATTCTCGTGTTACCTATATTTTTATCAACATTCAATAGGGCAAAGGTATACTTACAATGGCTTTGGGAGGGGCAGAAACCATCTAACGAAGAAGTGGAAAAAGCGATTATCAGAAAAATCAATGAGAAAGAATATGAGACTTTATAAGTATATATGTACCCTGTTTTTCTTGGCTTTGTCAATACAAATTGCCAATGCTCAAGAGGATAACACATTGGATATTGAAGGGGCTATCTCCAAAACACTTGAGAATAACTTTGATATTTCTTTGAGTAAGAACAATGTAAAATCTACTAACATAGACGCGGTCATGGCCAATGCGGGCTATTTACCCACCGTTTCGGCCAATGCGAGTTATGAGTATTCTTCTAGTAATACCAATCTTTCTTTTAATGACCCTAACCAACCAGAGATCAATGCCAACGGTGCAGTTACCGAAAATATAAATGCAGGTATTATGGTCAATTACAACATTTACAGCGGGGGCAGAAGAAAACACACTTTTGGAAAATTAAAGAATACAGCATATCTCTCAGAATTACAGCTTAAACAACAGATGGAGCAATCGGTATTTACTGCAGTAACCCAATATTTAAATGCGCTGCGCCTAAAAGAATCAGTGCGCATTAGCGCAACTTCAGTCGAAATATCGAGAAGTAGATACGAGCGTGCGAGCTCAAATTATGCCTTTGGTGCCATGAGCAAATTAGAGCTACTCAATGCAGAAGTAGACTTGCGAAACGACAGCACCAATTATGTACAAGCGCAATTGGATTATAAAAAGTCTTTGAGGGATTTGAACAATGCCATGGGTTTACCGCCTGACTCCACTTACGCATTAAGCAGTGATTTTACTTTTGATACAGATTTATTAGCAGACAGCCTATTGCTAAAAGCCTTGGAGCAAAATACGGCTTATTTACTGGCAAGAAATCAAGTAAGGTCTGCCGAGCTAGACGAAAAAATAGCTAGTTCAGATTACCTACCATCGTTAGATTTAAGTGGGGGCTATACTTATTCTGATGCTTCTTACGACGCCAATTTTATAAGGTCTCAAAGTTCTTTGGGTTGGAATGCAGGTGTTACATTATCTTACAACATTTTTGATGCGGGCACTAGAAAAAGAGCCAGAGAAAAAGCAGAGATACAAATCGTGAACCAACGCGTTGCGGTCAATCAAACCATTAATACACTTAAAACCGACCTATTAAAAGCCTACGACGATTATCAATCGAGCTTATCCTTAATTACCCTCTTAGAAGAAAATGTAGAAACGGCCATTCTTAATTATGAGCGCAGTGCGGAGGCATTTAGCACAGGGCAAATTACAGGTATAGAATTAAGAGAGGCACAGTTAAACTTGCTCAATGCACAATTTAACGTAAGTGCCCAACGCATACAGGCTAAATTGGCTGAAGTAAATCTACATTTCTATTCGGGGACTTTAGTAGAATAGTCTAAAAATGAGCATGT
>CAKZMZ010000621.1 GCA_937129345.1 uncultured Thalassovita sp.
ATCCATTTTTAAATGATGATGCCTTAGTAAAATAAAAGGACATAATGTTAGCCCTTTTACCGAAGGGTTTAATCTACTTAATAGGTTTCTTTTGATGAGTATCTTATATTTCATTATCTAAAACCTCTTTGTATTGAATTGTATAGAGATTGGCATAAAATCCTTTCTTTTCTAGCAATTCGTCGTGCTTGCCCATCTCCATGATTTTTCCTTTATCTAACACGATAATTTTATCAGCTTTTTGTATAGTGGACAATCTGTGCGCGATAACTATGGCTGTTCTTCCCTTCATAAGTTTTTCTATGGCGCTTTGTATCATTTCTTCTGTTTCGCTGTCAACAGAAGAAGTAGCCTCATCTAGAATAATGATTTTTGGATCATAGACTATAGCACGTACAAATGAAATAAGTTGTCTTTGACCAACAGAAAGGGTAGCGCCCCTTTCCATTACATTGTAGTCTAGCCCTTTTGGCAAACGTTCTATAAACTCCTTTGCACCCACCAACTCAGCTGCCTCCCAAATGGTTTCTTCCGTAATATTAGGATTACCCAGCGTAATATTATTTTTAATGGTATCTGAAAATAAGAAAACATCTTGTAACACGACTCCGATATGGGTCCTGAGGCTATTGAGTTCGTATTTTCCTACCGGAACATCATCAATTAGAATTTGCCCTTTATTTATTTCGTAAAACCTTGTGATCAAGTTTATGATAGATGACTTACCTGCGCCCGTCGCTCCCACAAATGCAATAGTTTCTCCGGGCTTTACATCAAAAGAGATATTTTTGAGCACGTATTCATCATTATTGTAGGCAAAGTATACATCTTTAAATTTTAGAGAGCCATCAAAATGTTCTGCTTTCAAATCTCCCGTATTTTGGATATGGTCTGTATTGTCCAGTAATTTTAATATTCTATCTGAGCTTACGATACCTAACTGTAAGGTATTAAATCTATCGGCGATTTGCCTCAATGGCCTAAAGAACAGGTTTATATACATAATAAACTGAACCAAAACACCAAGGCTCACTCTATCGTCGATCACTCCCTTGGCTCCATACCATACCACAAGGCCAATCCCTACTGCACCCAAGACTTCGGCTACCGGGAAATAGACCGCATAGTAAAACACAGTCTTTACATTTGCTCTTAAATGTTCTTTATTGATGTCCTCAAACTTTTTATACTCCCGCTTTTCGCTATTAAATATCTGTACTATGCTCATGCCCGTGATGTGTTCCTGTACAAATGAGTTCAGGTTAGAAACTGCATTACGAACATCGTTGAAAGCATATTTTATCTTCTCTTTAAAAACATAGGTGGCCAATACCATAAACGGAAATACTGACATGCTTACCAATGTAAGTCTCCAGTCTTTGTACAGCATAAAACCCAGAATAAAAAACAACTGGAGTAAATCTCCAATTATAGCTGCTAAGCCATTGGTAAAGACATCAGACAAGGTCTCTATATCAGAAATATTTCTTGTAACGAGCCTGCCAATAGCAGTTTTATCAAAGAAGCCCAGCTTTAGTTTAAGTATGTGTTTGTATAATTTTATTCTTATGTCTTTGATTATATTTTGCCCCAACCAACCAGAAAGAAGAGTATTGCTAAATTCTGTTCCTGCTTGAAAGAGGAGTAGGAAAAACATTAAGAGTACCATATTGATAAGTCCCTCTAAATCACCTACGGCTATGTACTGATCTATGGTAATTTGTATTAAGTAAGGCCTAACAGGAGATAGCGCAGCTACTAATACGGTAAGAAATACCAAAAAATAAAACCAACCTATATAAGGTTTTACAAATTGAAAAATGCGTTTTAAAACGTTGGCATCAAATACTTTTCCGCTGTAGTTTTCTTTCTCGCTCATTTATGATTTTATTTGGCATTTGCCGCAAAATAGCTAAAATATTTTAAATGAATTAAATTCGCAGATAAATGTAAAACTAAGAGATAATGTGTTTTTAACAGCTTGTTTAAAAGTGTTTACATTTATTTTTCTCAGTTTTTGAATTTACATTCAAATAGAGTGAAAAAAGATTTTCTACTACATAAATGGATAAGGAAATGATAAAAGAGGTAAAAGAAAAGGAAAGCGTATTTGAGAGTCTATCTGACCTTGGGCACGAACAAGTAGTTTATTGTCACGATAAAGCCTCAGGACTAAAAGCAATTATCGGGGTGCACAACACAGTACTTGGGCCTGCAGTAGGTGGTACAAGGATGTGGATGTACGAAAACGAGGCACAAGCCCTGCACGATGTACTCAGGCTTTCTAGGGGGATGACCTTTAAAAACGCAGTGGCAGGCCTAAATGCTGGAGGTGGTAAAGCAGTGATCATCGGTGATGCCAGAAAGCACAAAAATGAGTCTTTATTAAGGGCATTTGGTAATTTCATAGAAAATCTAAACGGTAAGTACATTACTGCAGAAGATGTGGGGATGACCGCTCGCGATATGGAGTTTATCAAAATGCAAACCGACTATGTGTCTGGTCTGCCGGACTATTTGGGCGGTTTAGGAGATCCTTCACCTCATACGGCCTACGGTACTTATATGGGAATGAAAGCCGCAGCAAAAGTTGCTTATGGCAAAGATAGTCTAGAAGGGAAAAAGGTAACTGTACAAGGTGTTGGTTCTGTGGGTAAAATGCTTATAGAATACCTTATAAAAGAGAACTGTGAGGTATTTGTCTCAGACTATTACCAAGATAGATTGCAAGAAGTAGCAAACCAACACAAGGTAACAGCAGTAGGTTTAGAGGAAATTTATGATGTAGAAGCAGATATCTATTCGCCTTGTGCGCTAGGGGCAACCATTAATGATGATTCCCTCTCCAGATTAAAATGCGATATTATTGTGGGATGTGCCAACAACCAATTAGAAGATGAGGAAAAGCACGGTGACCAATGCATAGACAAAAATATTATTTATGCGCCCGATTTTGTTGTTAATTCAGGTGGTGTGATCAATGTTTACTCAGAATTTATGGGCGGAGGTGAGAAATGGACACAGGCTTATACTGAGATGATTTACGATAAGTCTCTAAAAATTTTGCAGACCTCTTATAATGAGAGAAAAAACTCTCAGCAAGTAGCTATTGAATCTGCAATGGAACGTATCAATAGCATTGCTTCGATCCATTAAGAAAATGAAAAGCCCCGAGCAACAATAATTTGCTCGGGGCTAGTTTAATTTATCTTCTATTCTGATTATTCTCCTTGAGTTATGGGAGCATTCATAACATCCAATTCCTTTTGTATAGGGATAATTATTGATTGGTTAAATCGATAACTGTCACCTTTCTTCGTTGGCACTAAGCAGCCAAACTCTATCTCACTTTTATCTCTATTATATTTTATAAGGTATTTATTGGTATTGCTAAGGTTGAAAACCTCATCTGTTACTCCAAAAGAAACTTCTGTAACTAAGTCAAATTCATCAAAGTATAAACCTAAATCGATAATGTCTTGACCCGACACATAAATATTTTTTGGAGAGATACCATTGTTCGTAGGTAAATCTCTCGAATTTATCTCAGTTGTTTCTTGTGCAAATGATGAAATAGATGTAAGAAACAAGGTCAATATTAAAGTGAATGCTTTCATAGCTTTAATGTTTATTATAAACTACAATTAGTCTGTTAGTTCATTTAATTAATAATATAAAGGTAAGTTTTAATGTAACGTTTGCGTTATAATTTTGAGTTAATGAATATGAACAAACTGTTAACGCTTGTAAAAGTACAATATAAGTTTGGTTTATTGTATTTTTTAAAGAACAACCTACACTCTACGAGTATTATTAACATGTAATTTTTATGCATTGTTATTACAACAAGTAACAATAGATTGTTAAAAAAATTCGCTTTTCCTCTTTGTTCTTAACATCTATAACTATATGTACGAAAAGTAAGCGTTTTTAGATTAAAGAAAGTAAATTTGCTATATGCAGAAGAGTAAAGATTCATTTGAAATTAAGATACCTCTTTTTGAAGGGCCGTTCGATTTACTTTTATTCTTTATAAAAAGAGATGAGTTAGATATTCATGACATACCCATTGCCAAAATTACCAACGATTTTGTAGCATATATAGGCCATCTGGAGAAACTAAATATTGAAGTAGCCAGTGAATTTATTTTGGTAGCTGCCACACTAATGCGCATAAAAGCCAAAATGCTATTGCCTCGGGTAGAAAAAGATGAGGAAGGCAATGATATAGACCCAAGAGAAGATTTGGTAAAGCATTTACTCGAATACAAAAAGTATAAGTCGGTTCTTGCAGAATTGGCAGAAATGGAGGGTAACGTGCTAGAAAGAGAAAAGCGCGGCAATGTAATAAAAGAAATCAAAAAAATAGGTGCGGTTAACAATGTAGAGGCGGAACTTCAAGATATTGATCTTTACAAGGTTTTAAAAGTATATCAGAAGGTGATGTACAGATTTGAGCATAAGCCCAAAGAGGTAAAACATGAAGTAGTGCCGTACCCCTATCACATAGACGACCAAAAAGTTTATATAAAAAGCCTTTTGAGTAAACATAGCAAAGTATCTTTTGAAAAGATAATAGCGGATAATCCCGATAGGATAGCTGTGATTTTCAATTTTTTAGCCATTTTAGAACTGTTGGCCATTAATCATATAAGCTTGGTTATAGGAGAGGGGTTCAATAACTTTTGGGTGGTGCCTTCCGCATCAACACAGGAAAAAGTAAAAGAGCAAACTTGAGTTTTCTAATGATCGGTTGTGGATAGTTCTCTTTGTAGTTCTTCCAAGATTTTATTGAACTCTGCTTCGAAATAGGATTTCTTTTCATTTAGGGCTTCTTCGGTATAAGCGTTTTCTTTGAGTTGCTCTCTAAATCCTAAAATTTCTTTATCTAGCCACTCTAGACCTAAAACAATCATGCTCGGTCTTATTTTATGGCAAATCTCACTGAGTTTTTTTAAATCTTTATCTTGCACTGCCTCGTTAAAATCTGCCTTAAACTCTTCGTAGTCTTCCACGGTCAGTTCTAAAAGCTCTGCATAGAAAGTTTCGTCATTCTCTACCATTCTCTTAAACCGCTCAAACTCGAGTCCTTCTTTTTTAGGAGGCTGTACTTTCTCCTTATCATTTGGTGTTTTTTTTATAGACTCTATCTGCGAATTGGTAAGTGTGGCTATTTTGCTGTACAAATTATCCGGATTGAAAGGCTTCATTATATATTCGTTCATTCCTACTGCCACTGCTTTATCTTTTTCTCCCAAAAGGGTAGAAGCAGAAAGGGCGATGATCGGTACTTCTTTGTAGTAAGGTTGAGGCCATGACCTAATGGCTTTTGTAGCCTCGTAACCATCCATTTCTGGCATTTGTATATCCATTAAAATCAGTTTAAAGGCCCTGCTTTCTTCTAAGATTTCCAGTGCTACTTTGCCATTAATGGCAAACTCAACATTGGCATTCCAAGACGTTAAAAACTTTTTGGCGATTACTTGATTGAACTTATTGTCTTCTACCACCAAAATCTGCATGCCTTGTAGATCTTTTTCTCCAATAACATGAGGCTGGGATTGAGCATCTGATTTGGGTTCTTCTAAGAAAACAGGCCCTTTTTCAAACCAAATATCAAAGCTAAAAGTAGAGCCTAAGCCTTTTTTACTTTCTACTTTAATGTCACTTCCGAAAAGCTCTACCAACTTTTTTGTAATGGAAAGACCAAGGCCTGTTCCTCCGTATTTCCTTGTAGTGTCGCTGCTTGCCTGTGAGAAATCCTCAAATATTTTATTCACCATGCCTTCTTCTATGCCTATTCCGGTATCCTGCACTTCAAACTTAATTTTCACTTTTTCTTCTGCATCCTCGAGCACCGTTACATAAATTGATACAGAACCCTCTTCAGTAAACTTGACTGCATTATTTGTTAGGTTGATCAAGATTTGCCCCAATCTTACCTGATCTCCAATTATGCTCACTGGTAAATTTTCGTCGAGTTCAAGTTCAAAACTGAGTCCTTTGTCTTCGGCTTTGGCTTGCATGGTTTTGTATACACCAGTTAGCAAATTGAATAGGTCAAAGTCTATATTCTCTAATTCGATCTTGTCAGCCTCAATTTTAGACATATCCAATATATCATTGATCAAGGACAGCAGGTTGTTGGCAGAGAACTCTAATATTTGCACATTGTCTTGCTGCTCTGGCGTAAGAGAAGATTGTTTTAGCAAATGGGAGACCCCTATTATAGCATTTAAAGGTGTCCTTATTTCGTGGCTCATAGTAGAAAGAAAGCGCTCTTTGGCATGTGAAGCTTCTTCAGCTTTTTCTTTGGCCTCTTGCAGGAGTCGATTGGTCTCCATTAATTCGGAGGTTCGTTCTTGTATTTTTTCCTCCAAATTATTGTTGATTTCTTTAAGCTCGGCTAAAAGATTGCCATTGTCTTTTTTGAGTTGGTAGGTTTCTAGTGCTTTATCTATAGTAAGTTTGAGCTCCTCTCTGTTCCAAGGCTTTACGATGTATCTGTGTATGCCACATTTATTGAGTGCCCTAACAATATCCTCGATATCGGCAAAACCCGTAATGATGATTCTTATCGGGTCAGGATGATCAGGTATGATTTTTTCTAAAAATTCAACACCCGTCATTTTAGGCATGCGTTGATCGGTAATAATCAGGTGTATTTCTTCATTTTTGAGTACCTCAATGCCCTCCATACCTGATTTGGCAATGAAAATTTTGTAATGATGTTTAAAGGCCGCCTTAAAAATCCTTAGATTGCTTTCTTCGTCATCAATATAGAGGACATTGTATTTTTTGTCTTTTACCATGTAGATTAAAAAATATGCGGTACCAAAAGATGAAAAATCTCAAAAGTATTGAATATGATTTTGCGCAAATGAAAACAACAACTTATTAAAACCAGCTATTTTGTAAAAAAAAGAGGTAAAAAACTAAAAGGTTGTTTTCCCACTCTAGAAAATCATATCTTAAAAACTTTATTTTATGCTAGTTTAAAGAAATTATGTCAAATAAAACAATAAACGAGTAGTACGTAAAAATCTTTGGTTTTAAGTTGATAAATTTGGGCATGTTCTATGATAAAAAGCATCAAACAAACATAAAAAATAAGGCTATAGTTTATTTGCCTAAAAACCTCTTGTAATTCTACAGTTTGCAACCCAAAAGACATTCTTTTGGTTGAAACAAATGTAAGTAGTGGTCGATGTTTTTGCATCGAAAAACATACTTTTAATAAAATTTTGAGTAATGGAAGCAGCGAGCTTATTAAAAAAATATGGTCTTCGTATTACAGATATTAGAATAATTATCTTGGAATTGTTCAAGAGTAGTGAAGTAGCACTTAGTGAGCAAAATATTGAAAAACAACTAACAACTACTTGCGACAGAGTTACCGTTTACAGAACACTCAAAAGTTTTCTAGACAAAGGCCTGGTTCACAAAGTACTCGACGAGGGCAATATTGTTAAGTACGCACTTTGCGGTAGCCATTGCGAAGAAGACAAGCACCACCACGAACATGTACATTTTAAGTGCAATACATGTGGCGCCACCATTTGTCTGGAGAATATACCTATTCAGAAAGTGAACCTGCCAGAAGGTTTTGAACAAGAAGAATCTAATCTATTGGTGTTGGGTACCTGTAAAAACTGCAACTAAGCAGGTTTTTTCCAAATAACAATGGCTGAAACAATCAGTATTAGAACCAAACTCAGGTTAAAACTGATATAGACCCAATCTCTATTCCCTAAATTACTAATATTATTATCTGCAGTGGTAAGTTTATCATAAAAGCCTCCGTCGCTGCTAGAAGCAATTTCTGCATTTTTCTTACTTTCTCCTGTCACTAGCAGCATCACCTCAGATTGTAGTGTATCGTACTTGGCTTTTGCCGGATTAAAGTACACCCAAGAAAAATAATCCTTCAACAAATATTCTCCTGGCTCTTTAGGTTGTATTTTGTAAGAAAAGTTTTTAGAACCGGTTACCATATTATTGGCTCTATTAATATTTGTGGTCACATTAGGAGGGAAAAAATCAAAAGCTTCTTGCTTGGGAATCTCAATTTCGTTAATGGCCGCTATATTTCCTTTTCCTGAGATAGAGAACTGGTAATTATAACTATTGCCGGTTTTGAGCATTTTAGCCTCCATATTTTCTATCAATTTAAATTGACCTACACTTACGCTACTACTCAATGGATGAGGAGGTAATTCTTTGACCCTTATCTTATTTGGCTTAGAATAGAATGTCTTATAGTCTTCTTGCATATTTCTTCCGAAGAAAGAAGGATTCTTGGCCATTTTATATTTGATCATTCTAAGCCCTGCAGAAGGAATGTTAATGTCCTCTGCGTTAAGCGGGAAAAAAGTCGCCTGATACATTCTATATTGCGTGTACTGCTTTTTATTGATGGTTACGTACTCAGGATTGATTTTATCTATACCGAAGTTTTCTTCCCAACAGTTCTCTGGCTTCACCTTTTTAAGTATATCGCCCAACTGATCGCTTATTTTGTCAAACTCCATACGTGCTCTGTTCTTTAGGGAGATATAAAAAGAAATGCTCATGGTAAAGCCTTCGCCCACATATACGTTTTTTTTATTGGTGGTTATGGCAAAAAAGGCATCTTCTTGTACATCTACAAATTCAGTTTGTCGGTTGTTGCCCCAAAAATCTGCAAAGGGATCAGACTTTTGAGCTGCATTGCCACCACTTGCCAAAACCTTTAAAGTCGCTCCTGCAGATCGTACCTCTGTGCCGTTTACTTGCATAGTAAAAGGAGTTAGCACAAAAGTGCCCTTTCTAGTAGGTTTATAGTTTTGAGTGATCTTTTCAAAAGAAGTAAGTTGCCCTCCAATATTGCTAGTAGTCTTGCTAGAAGAAGTGCCCTGTTTTATAAAACCAGGAATATCTGGGAATGAGGAGTATTTAGAAATACGCTCGTTTTGTACGGAGACAGTGATCAAAAAATTTTCATCTTCTCTTATCTCTGTTTTGTCTAACTCTATGCTGATATTTTGCGTATAAGCATTTAAGGAAAGGCCCAACATCAAAAGTTTAAAAAGCAGGAGTTTAATTGAACTATTCATGGAAAAAATTTTACTGAATCAGGATTTATTTGATTTATGAACCTTACGTGACTGCAAATTTCATAAAAAATCATTATATTAAGAGTCCTTTCAATATAAAAATAATGTTTCATCAAATTTTCCAAGGCATATGCTAGAATACTTTAAGGTCGTATTAGCAAAAGTAAGTTTTGATAAGGGTCTTTTTGAAAAGGAATTGTGGAAAGCATTAAAAAACCTCATGCTTAACGAGGTGAGAGAATTAAAAAAATGGTGTTGCAAGAAATTTGGTAAGAAACACCAAGAAATCATAGAAAGGTGTTTTACCAAGTTTAATAAGCAACTCAACTTAAGTGTATGAACGAATTGAAAGGCTGGTCATAACCAGCCTTTGTTATTTCTCACAAATCCTATATTTCTTTTAAGTCCGCTATATTTCGTTCTTTTTACGGCAGATTTTTTAAAGATTACTCTAAATACTTCTTCAGTCAGTTCTATCCAATCGTTTTTGTTCATATGCTCTATTTTAGGATGTGGTTTAAATTCTGGAGTATTATGAGCTTTAGAAAAGCGGTTCCAAGGGCAAACATCTTGGCATATATCGCACCCAAATATCCAATCTTCAAATTGCCCTTTCACCTCATTAGGGATCTGTTCTTTTAATTCTATAGTAAAATAAGAAATACATTTGCTGCCATCTACAACATAAGGGGTCGGTATGGCATCGGTAGGGCAGGCATCCATACATTTTGTGCAAGTTCCGCAGTAGTCTTTTATTGGCCCGTTTTCTTCTAACTCCAAGTCTGATATGATCTCTGCCAAAAAATAAAAGCTGCCAGCTTGTTTGTTGAGCAGTAAACTATTTTTACCGATCCAACCCAAACCGCTATTGGCCGCCCAGGTTCGTTCCATTACGGGCGCAGAGTCCACAAATACCCTTCCCTCAATTTCTCCGACCTGTTCTTTCAATTGGGCAAACATAGATTTCAATTTCCTTTTGAGCACGAA
>CAKZMZ010000622.1 GCA_937129345.1 uncultured Thalassovita sp.
AAATCCTGGTTACAGAGACTTTTGGATAGTTTCAGAAATGATAAAAGACCACGAGATAGATGCGGAGGTATCGCTAGACATCAACCCATCTTCCAGACAGACCATCCTCAACCTATCAGCCAATAACAATATGCAAAACCTAATGGAAGCTGGCGCAAGATTTCATCAGACGGGTTGTATGGGCTGTATCGGTATGGGGCAAAGTCCTGCCAGTGGAGAAATCAGCTTGAGAACTATGCCCCGTAATTTTCCTGGCAGATCGGGCACAAAAGATGATCAGGTGTACTTGTGTAGCCCCGAAACGGCCGCTGCTAGCGCTCTTACGGGCAAAATTACCGTACCTACAGATTTAGAGGAAATTTATGGCATGAAATACCCCAAGTTTAAAGAGCCCGAAAAATTTCAGACAAAGGCATCTTTGATCATGCGTCCACAAAAAAATGAGGAGAAATTAAAAATGGGACCTAATATCAAGCCTATTCCCGATTTTAACGAACTGCAGAGCGAGTTTGAAGTACCCGTAATTTTAAAAATGGGCGATAATATCTCTACAGATGAGATATTGAAAGCTGGTAGCGAGGTTTTACCCCTAAGAAGCAACATTCCAGAAATTAGTAAGTATGCTTTTTCAGTAATATCTGATAATTATTATGATGAAAGCCTTGCCCACAAAGAAGGCCACATAGTTGTAGCAGGAGAAAATTATGCCCAAGGTTCGAGTAGAGAACATGCGGCATTGGCTCCAAGATTTTTAGGACAAAAAGCCGTAATTGCCAAATCTTATGCTAGAATCGGTTGGCAAAATCTTATCAACTTCGGAATAGTACCCTTCGAGTTTGTAAATGCAGACGACTATGAGCAAATTGATGAACAGGACGTACTTTCTATAAAAAACGTGCGACAAGCCATTGCAGATGGCCATGCTATAGAAGTAAACAATATCACCAAAAATAAATCTTTTGAGGTAATAACCTCTGCAAGCGACAGGCAGGTAGATATCTTACTGGCAGGCGGCGCTATAAATTATTTTAAGGAAAAAGTATAGCTCCATTTAAATTGAAAAATCGGCAATATTTTGCCCACTGGTTTAAATGGTGTAGAAATCTCTACACCAATTGATATCAAGCCGCAACTATAAAAAAAAGCTTATTTAAGCTTGATTTGCTCATTTTGTGAGCTCACGGGGGGAGATTTAGCATTAGTCATTCCTTTTTTTTGCTTATCCCTTAGGTATGGAGGTACTATTGCTTAGAAATGGCTAATAAGCATTTTAACTAAAAAAATAATAGCATGAAGATTACAAGAAAAGCAACTGCAAATTGGAAAGGTAAAGTAAAGGACGGGAAAGGTACTTTAACAACTGGTAGCCATGTATTGAAAGATACCAATTATTCTTTTAATACCCGTTTTGAAGATGGTGTAGGTACAAACCCAGAAGAATTGGTAGCTGCTGCACATGCAGGGTGTTTTACTATGCAGTTAAGTGCCTTGTTAAGTGAAGAAGACCATTTGCCCAATCATCTTAATACCGAAGCCAAATTGGATTTTGAAGAGGGCAGTATACAAAAAATACATCTAGATTTAACAGGTGATGTAGATAATATCGATGAAGAGACTTTTTTAGAAATTGCGCAAAAAGCTAAAAGGATTTGTCCTATTTCTAAATTACTCAATACAGAAATAGTGCTCAATACGCAATTGAGTTAAGCTCTACATAGCAAATCCTTGGTTTGTGGCGGGGCCGCCCCGGCACACAAACCAAAATCTCAACTATTCTGCGGTTCACAAAACAAGGTTTGATAAGTAGCCAAACACTACCGTGTGCTTCTTAGTATCAGACACAATTTCGCAATATCAGTTTAAGACAAATTTTAGTACAGCTTCACCTAATTTATCTGCTTAAATACCAAGCATATTTTATGGATAACCAAACCAAAGAAATTGAAAATAATGAATGGATTGCCTCACTCAATTGGTTGATCGAACACGAATCTGACCAAAGGGTACAGGAAATCATCCAATTACTGCAACAGACTGCAAACAAGCAGGGAATTGACACCGGCCACTCAAAAATATTTACAGATTATGTGAATAGCATTTCTAAGCAAAATGAGAAAGCCTACCCCGGAGATTTAGAAACAGAAAAGAAAATCTTTAATGCCACAAGGTGGAACGCCATGGCTATGGTGGTTAATGCCAATAAAAAGATTTCAGGAATTGGCGGGCATATTTCTACCTATTCCTCAGTTTCTAATCTCTTTGAGGTGGGCTTTAATCACTTTTTTAAAGGTTATGAACAAGGCAGTCCCGACATTGTGTATTTTCAGGGGCATGCAGCACCAGGTGTTTATGCCCGTTCTTTTTTAGAATATAGGTTGGATGAAGAAGCCCTAAACTTATTTAGACAAGAAATCTTTTCGGAGAAGGGGCTAAGTTCTTATCCACACCCTAAATCTATGCCTGAGTATTGGCGGTACCCTACAGTCTCTATGGGGCTAGCACCCATACAAGCCATTTACCAAGCACGTTTCCTCAAGTACTTAGAAAATAGAAACTTAACCGAAAATAATGGACAAAAGGTGTGGGCTTTCTTAGGCGATGGTGAAATGGAAGAACCCGAATCTACAGGTGCGCTTTCTATTGCAAAGAGAGATAACTTGAATAACCTCATTTTTGTAGTGAACTGCAACTTGCAAAGACTGGATGGTCCTGTGAGAGGAAATAGCAAAATTATTACTGAACTAGAAGGGCTTTTTAAAGGTGCACAATGGAATGTAATCAAACTACTTTGGAACCAAGCCTGGGATCCACTTTTCGAAAAAGATACAGAAGGCATCCTAAAAAAGAAATTGGCAGAAATGCCTGACGGGCAACTCCAGAAATTAGCCCGAATGAATGGAGAGGAATTGAAAGAATCGTTCTTCAATAAAGATGAAGGCTTAAAGAAATTAGCCGCAGAATTAGGAGATGAAGCACTTAACGAATTGGGCAGAGGCGGACACGATGAGCAAAAAATATTTAATGCATATAAGCAGGCGGTTGAACACAAAGAAGGGCCTACAGTAATATTGGTGCAGTCCGTAAAAGGGCATTTGCAGGGAGACGCAGGAGAAGCAAGTAATGTAACGCATCAGCAAAAGAAATTCAACCAAGAACAATTACAGGCTTACAGAGACACCTTTGAGATGCCCTTTACAGATGATGACCTTTCTGGAGAAAAAGTGCCTTTTTACAGGTTTGAGAAAAGCAGCGGAGAATTTGAGTATCTCAAAAAGCAAAGAGAAAAATTACAAGGTTGGCTACCTAAGAGAGAAAATATGGCCAAAGCTTTAAAAATGCCAGAGAACTCTATTTTCGAAAACTACAATAATGGCTCAAATGAAAAACCTGTAACCACTACAAGCGTTTTTGTACAGGTTCTTTCAAATCTAATCAAGGATAAAAACGTAGGCGAGTCCATTGTGCCCATTATCCCCGATGAATCTAGAACTTTTGGTATGGATGCCCTTTTTAGCAAAGCAGGTATTTACGCTGCAAAAGGGCAAAATTACGAGCCTGTAGACAAGGGCAGCTTACTCTTTTACAATGAGAGCAAGAAAGGGATTATTTTAGAAGAAGGCATTACAGAAGCAGGCGCCATGAGTAGCTTTATGGCAGCAGGTAACAACCATTTGGTAAAAGACTTTTATACCATTCCTTTCTTCGTTTTCTACTCTATGTTCGGCTTACAACGCGTTGGCGATTTGGTTTGGGCAGCATCCGATGCAGGAACTAAAGGCTTTATGGTAGGCGGTATTTCTGGTCGAACCTCGCTTTCTGGTGAAGGACTCCAACACGCCGATGGGCAAAGTCATTTGTACGCTATGGCTTATCCAAATCTTAAAGCTTATGATCCTGCTTTTGCTTACGAACTCGCCACCATTATTAAACACGGCATAAAAAAGATGTTTATAGATGATGAAAACCTCAGGTATTATCTCACTATTACCAATCAAGCTTACATAATGCCACCAAAGCCTGATGGTATTGAAGAAGAAGATATTTTAAATGGGCTGTATTTATTCAAAAGTTCAGATAAACGCTACAAAGCAGATAAAACGGTAAATCTGATGGGTAGCGGTGCAATTATGAGCGAGGTTTTAAAAGCAGCAGAGGTGCTAGAAGGTGAGTTTAACATACCAACCAACATTTGGAGCGTAACCAGTTACAAGTCTTTATTAGATGAAGCCGTAGCCACCGAAGAAAGCAATCTGAACCACCTAAAAAATGATAAAAACACCATTCAATCTAAGCTAGAAAACAATGGAGAGGTGTTTATTGCAGCAACAGATTTTGTTAAGGCAATTCCTCTTACCATTGCCAAGTGGATTCCTGGATCTTACACGGTTTTAGGTACCGATGGTTTTGGCCTAAGCGACTCTGTGCATCATCTAAGAGATTACTTTAAAGTGAACGCTAGCCATATTGTGCAAAGAGCACTCACTACATTATCTCAAAAAGGAAGGATAAAGAAAAAAGCCCTTAATGAATTTGATGATATAGAAATTGAAACAACTGAAACATAAATGCATCAAGTAATCACTTAAGTAAATAAAAAATTAAGTAAGCAATAAAATCATGGCGCAAGAAATTAAATTACCAAAGATATCAGACAGTCAAGAAACAGGGGTAGTGGCAGACATTTACATTTCTGAAGGTGAACAGGTGGATGCTGAACAGTCCATTATTGCTGTGGAGAGCGACAAAGCCACTGTGGATGTACCTGTTGAGGAAAGGGGTACCATCAAAGAAATCCGCGTCGATGAAGGAGAAGAGGTTTCTACTGGCGATGTTATCGCCACAATAGAGATAGTTGATAAAGAAGAAGCTCCGGGAACCAATGAGGAAACTAAAGAGCAAGAAGCAGAGAATACTTCTCGAGAAAACACTTCTCAGCAAGCTACTGAAGAGGAAAAGGACAACTCGCCAAATCAAAGGGAGCAACATAATGGGGCAGAAAAGAACAAGGATTCTTCTGATGTACCTGCCGCACCTTTGGCCAAAAAATTTGCAAGAGAATTGGGTATCGACATAGAAGAGTTGGCATCATCAGACCCTGAGGAGCGAATCAACAGAGCTGACGTATTGGCTTACGCTAAAGAGTTGATTCAGCAAAAGCAAAGTGGCAGTAAAAGTACACCAAACAAAGAAAAATCTTTGAGCCAAATCGAATTGCCCGATTTTACCCAATGGGGTGAAATTGAAGAAGAGCCTATGGACGGTATCAGATATGCCACGGCTGAAAATACCTTGAAATCCTGGCAGAACATTCCGCACGTTACTCATTTTGATAAGGCAGATGTGAGTTCTTTAGAGAGCTACAGAAAAGACAAAAATCAACAGCTAGAAGAGAAATTGACCGTTACTGCCATTTTATTGAAAATTTGTGCTGAGGCATTGGTTAAATTCCCTAAGTTCAATGCAAGTCTTGATATAAATGAGCGGAAAATCATTTATAAAAAATATGTAAACATTGGTGTAGCTGTAGATACTGAAAATGGATTATTATTACCCGTTGTAAAAGATGCCGACAAAAAGAATATTAAAACACTCACCAAAGAATTAGGCGCAATAGGAGAGAAAGCAAGAGCAGGTAAACTCAGTAAAAAAGAAA
>CAKZMZ010000623.1 GCA_937129345.1 uncultured Thalassovita sp.
AGGTGCTTTCCGGTGAGGACGATTCGCCACTACCAGGCGTAAACGTCGTAGTAAAAGGCACCTCTGTAGGTTCGATTACCGACATAGACGGCAACTATCGAATCAACGCCCCTGCAGGAGCGACAACTTTAGTAGTTTCTTACATTGGTTTTGTTACACAAGAGCTAGAGATTGGCTCACAAAGTGTAATCAATGTAGAAATGCAACCTGATGCAACAGAGTTGTCAGAAGTTGTGGTAACTGCCTTAGGTATTACCCAAGACAAAGCTGCTTTGGGTTACGGTGTATCAGAAGTATCTTCCAAATCTTTACAGGCCAGAACACAAAAAGACGTTGCCAGGCTATTAACTGGTAAAGCTACTGGTGTAGATATCGTACAGACTTCTGGTTTGGCAGGTTCTGGTACCAATGTAATCATTAGGGGTTATTCCTCTATTACTGGTTCTAACCAGCCTCTGTTCGTGGTTGATGGTGTTCCATTTAACTCAGAGACCAACAACTCTGGTGGTTTTACTGCAGGTGGTGGACAGGCATCTTCTCGTTTCTTGGATTTGGACCCTCAGACAATTGAGAGTGTAAACATCTTGAAAGGTCTTTCTGCAACTGTACTTTACGGAGAGGCAGGAAGAAACGGTGTAATCTTGATTACTACCAAAAATGGTAGTGATGCACCTTCTCAAAAAGGTTTCGAGGTTTCTTTGACCCAACAGGTTTCTGCCACTCAAGTAGCTAACATACCTGATTACCAAGATGTATATGGTAACGGTTTCTCTGGTGACTTCGGTTGGTTCTTCTCTACTTGGGGTCCTTCTTTTGATACAAGAGGTTCTAATGGTATTGCTGAAGATGGTACAATTGAGCATCCACTCGACCAAGACAGATATGCAGCTGCTTTCCCGCAATTCCAAGGCGCCCGTTATGATTACAGGCCTTATGAATCAGTAGAGAACTTTTTCCAAACTGGTGTTACAAGCAATACTTCGCTTTCAATCAATAAAAACGTAGGACAAAATACCAACGTAAGTGCTTCTTACTCTTATTTGAGCGATGAGGGCTTCTTGCCTAGACTAGACGAGATGAGGGGCGGTGGTCCATCTAATTTTCAAAAGAAGCATAACTTTGGTTTGGGTATCAGGTCTAAATTAGACAATGGCATTACCATTAAAGGTGTATTCAACTATGTTGACTCAGATATAGGTAGACCATTAACCAACCCAGCTTTTGGTGGAGCAGGTGATGGACTATTTGCAGCTGTTTTGTATACTCCAAGGTCTATTGATTTATTGAACATCCCTTACCAAAATCCATTAGATGGTTCAATGGTTTACTATAGAAGGGGTTCTGTTATTGAGCACCCACTATGGAACTTAAATAACAAACAAGATAATGAGTTTATTGAAAGATTTTTCTCTAATGTAGAGGTAGGTTATGAGTTTACCGATTGGTTAAAATTCCAATATAGAATCTCATTAGATAATTATACACAGACCAACGAAAGAAGGGTAAATAGAGGTAGTGGACAAGGTGACACCGACGGTTATTATTCTACAGTAACTACTAAAAGTACTTGGACTGACCATGTGGCCAACTTAATTTACGATACTCGTTTCTCAAATGGAATTTCTCTAAATGGTATTGTTGGTTTAAACTATAGGGTAGAAAATACGGATAGACAAGGTTTCTTAAGTACCAACCAATTGGTTTATGGTCTATTTGCACATGATAAATTTGTAAACCAAGTGCCATTTGCAGCACCTGGTATTCCAGCGCTCATAGAAGAACACACCTTAGGTGTTTATGCAACCTCTACTGTAGGTTATAACGACTGGGTTTACTTAACCTTACAAGCTAGAAATGACTATACTTCTACTTTAGAAGAGGATAACCGTTCTATCATTTATCCTTCTGCAAGTCTTTCCTTCTTGCCATTTGAGGCCATTCCTGGGTTAAGAGACAATGGCGTGGTTGATTATGCTAAGTTTAGATTGAGCTATGGTACCTCAGCAGGTTACCCTGCAGCTTACAGAACCCGTTCAATATTATCAGCTGGAACTAGGGCCTTCCAAGATCCAGATGGTACGCTTTTGAACGTGAACACTGCAGCTAATTTCTTGGGTAATCGCGATTTAAGACCAGAACTTCACTCTGAAATTGAGTTTGGTGTAGAAGCACAATTTTTCCAAGGAAGATTAGGTTTGGATCTTTCATTGTACAACAAGAACTCTAGAGACCTAATTATCGATCTACCTCTAGATCCTGCTACAGGTTATACTTTTACAACAGTAAATGGTGCTGAAGTAACCAACAAAGGTATAGAATTGGGTATCAATTTTACTCCAATTAAAACTGCGGCTTTCCAATGGGACAACACTGTAAACTTTACGCGTAACGTACCTACGGTTGAAAGTATTATCTCAGGAGTTGATCAGGTAATTATTGCAGGTTATACCAACTTAGCTAACGTAGCAAGACCAGGTGAACCATACGGAGCCATGTTAGGTACTGATTTTAACAGGGACGAAAACGGCAACTTATTGGTAGATGGTCAAGGTTCATATACTGAAAATGCTGATAATGTAATTATTGGTAATCCAAACCCTGATTTTCAGACCAACTGGATGAGTACGCTTAGTTACAAAGGTCTATCGTTTGGCTTCCAGTGGAACTACATCCACGGTGGAGATATTTACTCTTCTACTGTAGGTGCACTAATGGCTAGAGGTAATACTACAGATACTGGTTTCGACAGATTCCAGCCTATCGTATTGCCCGGTGTAAAAGCTGACGGTACTCCTAACGACATCCAAGCTTATGCTGGTGATGTGTTCTTTGATGCATACTTCGGTGCAGACAAAGGTTCTGTATTTGATGCATCTGTAATAAGATTAAGAGAAGTTTCTATTTCTTACGCCTTACCTAAAAGTTTATTAAATAAAACTCCATTTGGTAGTGCTGGGCTAACCATATCTGGAGAAAACTTATGGTACAATGCGCCTAACTTCCCTCCAGGTATCAACTTCGACCCTGAGGTATTGAGTTTGGGTGTAGGTAACGGTCGTGGCTTCGACTTTAGAACAGCGCCAACTGCTAAGAGATATGGCGCTACTTTAAGTCTAACTTTCTAATTAAGCAAAAGAAATAACAATGAAATATATATATAAAATCTTAATACTTTCGGGCTTGCTGTTTTTTGCAGCATGTAGCGAATTTGATGAGAACCTCGAAAATCCAATTGAGGTTACTCCGGATAATGTGAACGTCAATGACTTGTACAATTCTGTACAATTAAGTATGGGAGGTATTCCAAGTGCAACTTGGTATTTTCCTGCCTCTTATGCTAGAATGGTAGCGCAAACCTCTTCATTTCAGTATGTAGACTCGCAAGGCCCTAACTCATTTAATGGTATATGGACCAATGTATATGCTAATCTATGGACTGATATCCAAATATTAGAAGGAATCGCTGAAGAAAGAGGCTTGGCTATACACGAAGGTACTGCCAAAGTAATGAAAGCCTATTCTATGATGGTAATGGTAGATATGTTTGGTGACATTCCTTTTAGTGATGCCACACAAGGGGTTGACATAATATCTCCAACAGCACAAAGTGGTGCAGAGGTGTATGCTGCAGCTGTTGCTTTACTAGATGAGGCCATTGCCTTGTTAGGTACAGCAGATGCTCCGCCCCTAAACTATGATAATTTCTATGATGGAGATGCTTCAAAATGGATTGCAGCGGCCAATACATTGAAGTTAAGAGCAGCTGTTACTACCAGATTGATCGACCCTAGCGGATCGGCTTCTACTATTAATAGCTTGATTACCCAAGACATTATCGATACTGAAGATGAGGATTTTCAAGTAAATTTTGGTAGCAATAGAGAAAATCCAAATTCGCGCCATCCATTGTATAATAACTCTTATGAAAATACAGACGGCGATTACATGTCTAACTATTACATGTGGATGCTAAGGGCTGATAAATTAGACGATAATGGAAATCCGGTAGTAGATCCAAGGATTAGGTACTACTTCTATCGCCAAGTAGAAAAGGCAGACGAGCTGGACGGTACAGTTTACTCATGTTTCTACTCAGTTTTCCCAACCGACACTGATGCGAGACCAGCACATTATGATGCTGTTGATCCAAGGCTACCATATTGTATTTCCTTCCCAGGTGATGGTTACTTTGGAAGAGACCACCTTAACTTTGAGGGTATTCCGCCAGATGGTCCTTTGAGAACAATCTACGGTTTATATCCTGCAGGTGGACAGTTTGACGATAACTCTTTTACAAGTCAACAACAAACTGGTGTTACAGGTGCTTTAGGGCAAGGTATATGGCCAATTATGCTTGCTTCTTTTACAGATTTTATGCGTGCAGAAGCTGCCCTTACTTTAGGTACCAATGATGATCCAAGAGCTTTACTCGAAAGCGGTATGCGTAAGTCTATAGCTAAAGTACAAGGTTTTGCAGATAGAGATCCAAATAGCTTTACAAGGCAAATTGACCAAAGAGGTACACTCATTAGTGTAGAAGATGCTTTTGTTCCAGATGCTGATGAAGTAGATGCCTATGTAGACTTTGTTTTATCTAGGTATGATGCTGCCGATGCTGATGGTAAGTTAGACATCTTGATGAGAGAATACTACATCTCCTTATGGGGTAATGGTATAGAAGCTTACAACATGTACCGTAGAACAGGTAAACCTAATAACATGATGCCAGCTTTAGAGGCCAATCCTGGTGAATTTGTAAGGTCTTTCTTATACCCTGCTGTAAATGTAGACAGAAACGCAAATGCTACCCAAAAAAGCGTGACTGACCGTGTGTTCTGGGATGATGGCAGCATAAATCTTTACTAACAAATTAAATAGAGATTACAATGAAACATATTAATAAAATTGTTTTCGCAGCTCTAGTCATCCTTTTTGGCTGTGCTGATGAAGATTTAAAGCCGATACTTTCCTTCGAAGATTCGGGGAAAGGGGCTTACATAAAATTGGTTGAAGAATCGGCCAAGTTGATAAATGTTTTTGATGAGACTACCATCAATGCATCAGAATACACCTATTCTGTAGAGTTTGTAGATATTAATGGCGGTAATAATATTAGTGAATATCGTATTGATGTAACCTACAGACCTGTATCAGGAAGTGAACAAACTGCATCGAGCTTTTTAAGTTTTGGTCAGTCAGATTTTACCGATTCTCCTAATGGTCTAAGAAGTCTTTCTGGTATTAACATCACTGCTCCTCAAGTCTTGCAAGCATTAGGCTTGTCTCCTGCTGATTTATCTCCGGGTGATAGCTTCTTGTTCGAAGGTTTTGTGATTTTGGAAGATGGTCGTTCTTTTGGTTTTGCCAATTCTTCTGCTGCGGTAAGAGGTTCTGCTTTCCAAGCGCACTTTAACTTTACTTTACCGGCGGCTTGCCCATCAGATTTAACAGGTACTTTCGAATATGAAACTTCAGATATCTGGTGTGGTGGAGATCCAGTAACTGGTTCCGTGGATATTGTTGCACGTGGCGGTGGAGTATATGAGTTTTCTGACTGGGCCTTTGGTTCATACGGAAGCTGCTACGGCGGTGGCGCTGCTGGCGGTGAGTTGACGTTTACTGATGTTTGCTCTAATGTGAGCTTCTCTGGTTTTACCGATAGCTTTGGAGATACTTGGGAGTTTACTTCTAGTATAGACGGCAATGAGTGGACAATACAGTGGACAAACACTTATGGTGAATCAGCTACCTCAGTAATAAGATATACTGGCGGTGACGATTGGCCGATTTCACTTCAATAATTGAAGAAAACTTCAAATTTGAAAAGGGTTATCTATTTATAGTTAACCCTTTTCATTTATCTAAAAAATATTCTTAAAACCAACCATGAAATGTTATGGCGACTTCTTGGAAATTATTAAGGCTTATAGGCTGCTTTTCCATACTGTTGAGTTTTTCTAAAATTTATGCACAGTCTACAGTGGGAGTGCTTGCCCAAGCAGAAGATGCAACCGATGGTTACAAACTCATTTTTCCCCACAACCAAGAAAAAGTTTTTTTACTCGATAAAAATGGAAAATTGGTGCATTATTGGGACGATGAAGAAGGCTTTGTACCTGGAAATAGTGTTTACATTTTGCCTAATGGCAACTTGATTAAGTGCAAAAGGCTTAATAAAAAAGACGATCCTATTTTTGCAGGAGGTGCAGGTGCTACAGTAGAAATACGCAGCTGGGAAAACGATTTGTTACACAGCTTTACCTTAAATAACGATACTGCACGGCTGCACCATGATGTAGCTCCTTTGCCCAATGGCAATATATTAATGATCGCTTGGGAGAACTTTACCGGTGAGCAAGCCCTAAAAGCTGGCAGAAAACCCGAAGCTCTTTCAAGAGATGAGCTTTGGTCTGAAATGGTCATAGAATGGAACCCTGTAAAAGATAGCATCGTATGGAGCTGGCATGTTTGGGACCACCTCATCCAAGATGAATTTCCTGATAAAGATAACTATGGTAATGTAGAAGAGTATCCGGGTAAAATAGACATCAATTACGATGAGCACGACGGCCACCCCGATTGGTTGCACATCAACTCTATTGCATACAATCCAGTTTTAGATCAAATAGCACTTTCTGTTCCTTACTTTAATGAGCTTTGGGTAATAGACCACAGCACTACGCCTGAAGAGTCTAGATCTGATGAAGGAGGTAGGGCAGGCAAAGGCGGCCAACTTTTGTTTAGGTATGGCAATGATAAAACCTATTTAGAACAAGCCAACGAGCAAATTTTATTTTTCCAGCACGATGTAGAATGGGTAAAGCCTGAAGCCAATATAGGTGACGATGATTTTGGCAAAATGGCACTTTTTAATAATAGATTACCAGATACTACCTCTATAGGCATGGTAATCAATACTTTAGAGGCTAATTCAAATGATTATATAAATCCAGCTAATGAGCCACAGAGTTTAATAGAGAAGAAAATAGTACATCCAACCAATAGTGCACTTTCTTATTCTACAGGCTTATCTAGTATTCAGGTTTTAGAAAACGGCCATGTACTTTTGTTAGCAGGCAGAACAGGTTATGCCTATGAGTTAGATGCAGAAGGTAATATTGTTTGGGAATACAGAATCCCTATAAAGGCGGGAAAGCCTGTGCCACAAGGCACTAATCTAGAAATCAACAACAACATTACTTTCAGGATGGACAAGTATCCTCTAGATTACCAAGGATTTGTAGGTAGAGAATTATCGCCTATGGGACTTTTGGAAGAAATGGAGTTTGATGAAGTAATTACTGATTTACCAAAACCAGCTATTTCTACAAATATTGAAATTTACCCCAACCCCACTACTGAAAAGTTACAGATCGAAAGTAACGATAGAATTGGTCAGATAAATATTTTTAATGCTGGAGGGCAACTACTTAGAAACTTGTCTTTCGATGAAAATACTGCCGAGATATCTTTAAAATTATTTAAGCCAGGCTTATATTTTTTGACTTTAAAAAATGGAAGATTCAAGGTTATAAAACAATAATAAAAGTATTGTAACTGCTCAGGTAAAATCTCGAAGGAATGAAATTATAAAATACCTTCCATGCCGACTTTTAAAGAGTTTCCCTCTATTTAATGTCGTCCATACTGGATCGTCCGGAGTGGATTATCCAGACCGAATTGTCCAGACTACATCACCACTCCGGGGCTGTGTTAATATGCTTATGGTGCATGCTATTATAGTAGCACCTCTTCGAGATTTTTATACGAACTGAGTAGTTACAAAGTATTTTTAGGACAAATTTTATATTTATTTGTATGATTTTTATCTTTTCTTACAATATTTACATGAAGTTTTTATACATTTAAAACTCAATAATTCACATTTAACCACTATCAATCAATATTTTACAGGTTTTATCTTCAACTCATAAATAATATTTTAAAATCTGTAATTACATCCTTATATTTTGTTACTACATACTGTAAGGAAGATTGCCAACCTTAATCAACTCATATTCAAGATATTTATTTAGAGTGTGAACTCATGCCTTTTAACCAATTCAAGACTAACTACTTGTAAATCAATTATTTAATCACAACAATCAGATCATGAAGCATTTTTTACTTACCTTCATGTTCTTATCCTCTGT
>CAKZMZ010000624.1 GCA_937129345.1 uncultured Thalassovita sp.
CAAATCCACCACATTGCTTTTGCAGGCTTTAACCAGCTTACCGTTATCGAAGAAGACATTTTAAAAAAGCTGAAAGCAACGGGCAAATGCTCACTTTTTTGGGATGCCGACGAGTTTTATTTAGACAAAAAGCAACACGAAGCGGGGCTTTACCTTAGGAAATTCATAAAAAAATGGCCCTTAAAAATTGAGCAATTTGTACACAACAGCATTGCCAATAACTCTATTGATATAGAAGTAATTCAAGTAAATAACAAGGTTACCCAAGCCAAATTGGTGGGCGACTTACTTAAAAAGCAATGGCTGCAAATAAAAGAGCAAGGAGCAGAAAAAAGCTTTTTAGATAGCATGAGCCACACTGCCATTCTTTTGCCTGATGAAACACTTCTACAACCCATTCTACATTCTTTGCCTAACCAAGAAGATTTAGGTATAGATTTAAATAGACTCATCAATATTACCATGGGGATGTCTATGCAGCAAAACCCCATGTTCGACCTGATCGAGGCTGTTTTTAAAATGCAGCAAAACATAAAGCCCGACCTAAAAGACCCTGAAAATTTCTACATCTACCACAAAGATTTACTCAAGGTACTGCAACATCCTTTTGTTAAGTTTTATGGAGAGTACAGAGAATCTCACCAAAAAATACAGAACTCGGTGCAAAGCCAAAATATGGTTTTTATTTCTAAAAATTGGCTTATTGAGCAAAGCGAAAACCACCCTAGTTACCGAGTACTGTTCCAATTTTGGCAGCAAGAAAGTTCTCAAGCCTTTGCCTACTTTTATCAACTTATCGAATATTTCTCCAACTTGTTTACCGGGGATGAAACCGCACTAGAAAGCCAATTTCTCTTTCAATTTTACACCACTTTAAAAAGGTTGGAAGACATACTGATCCAGCAGAAAGAGACCATTTCGATAAGGACTTTTAGGCAATTCGTGAACGACATGGTTAAAAATGTAAAAGTACCTTTTACGGGAGAACCCATTACCCCGATCCAGATCATGGGTATGCTAGAGAGTAGAACACTGGACTTTGAACATGTAATCGTGCTTTCTTGCAATGAAGGCTTATTGCCACAGAGCAAAAGCAACGATTCTATCATACCTTTTGATTTGCGGATAAACAACAAAATGCCTACCCATAGAGAAAACGATGCTTCTTTCGCTTACACTTTCTACAGGCTTTTCCACCAAGCAAAAAAAGTGACCTTAGTTTATACAGACATTACAGAAGGCATGGGAGGTGGAGAAAAAAGCCGATTTCTCACACAAATTGAAGAAGAGTTTGGTTATGCGCAAGTGCGCCAAAACAAGCACGGTGATAAAACTATCATAAAACCTAGTACGTTACCAGATGTACAGGGCAACATTCAGTTTAGCCAACTCAAGCTGCAACTACCCGGTGTAAAAGATTACAGCAAAAAGGTTGAAAAAGACGAGGCCATTCTGGAAATGCTGCGCAAACAAATGGGAAAAGGGCTCAGCCCTTCTGCCATTAATAATTACATGACCAGTCCGCTACAGTTTTTTTTCAAGAGTATTTTAAAATTGAGCGAGGCAGATGAAATTGAAGAAGACTTAAACTACCGTACTTTCGGTACCCTTATTCACGAGACTTTAGATAAAATGCTAAAAGACAAAATAGGTGAAAAAGTGGAGGTAGCACATTTAAAAGAGGTACTTTCTAAAAATACCAACATCAATCACTTACTCGATCAGGTTTTGGCAGAAGAGTTAAAAGGGATGGACACCAGCCAAGGCAAAAATTACCTATTACGCAACATTGCAGAAAGCCTTTTACATAGATTTTTACAATTGCAAGCAGAAAAAGACGCTCCATTTTTTTTATTGGATCAAGAAAACTTTCAAGACCATGTATTGCAGATAGACATCCCTTGGGGAGCCCCGGTTACATTTAGAGTAAGTGGCAAAGCAGATAGAATAGACATTGTAGAAGACAACAAAATCAGGATTGTAGACTACAAAACAGGCAGCTATGTAGAGAGCAAACTCAAAGCAAAGGATTGTAGAGAATTATTTTTTGAGCCAGAAAAAGAGAAAATCGTACAACTTATGATTTATAAATACCTGCTTATCAAGAACATAGAGGCGGACAAAGTCAAAAACCTACCCAAAAATTTCTCATGGGATAATTACCAAGTAACCTCAGGGTTTTTCTTTTTCAGAAAGCTGAACAGCCATTTTGTTGAGTATGAATTGAAAGAAGAACCTACAGAACCCATGGAGTTTTGCCAAATGGTAGAGCAGTTTTTTAAAGATTTGGTGGTAGATATTTTCGACCCCAGCAATCCTTTTACTGAAGCGCCCTCCAAGTTTGTTCATTTGCTAGAAAAAGAAATCGATTAAGCACAACTATTTCTTTTTACAGTATGTTCAACCTATAAATTATTAACATTGCAATTATGAGTGAACATAACAAAAGAGAGAAAAATACCCTGAAAGATTACTTTGCCGTAGGCGAGGTATTCGGATATTTTTTTAGGAAAAAAGACCCTAACAACAAGCCAAATTTCAATTTAAGAATGATGCATGGCATTAATAAAATCTCTATTTTGATGTTTTTGGCTGCTATTGTAGTAATTGTGATCAAAAGGGTATTTTTCTATTGATTTTAAATATGCGAAAATGCCATATACCTATACATTTTGGGCAATTTTTTAATATCTAAGCAATCTTTAAAAGCATAATAGAGCTTCATAACTACATTGGACTAAAATATATTTAATGCTTTTTGGCTCAGGCCGTATCCTTTCAAAGTATATTAATGGATATTGAATTTTTTAGAGAATATTGCTTGAAAAAAAAAGGAGTAACTGAAGAGCTTCCTTTCGACAACAATACCTTATGCTTTAAAGTAATGGGTAAAATTTTTGCCATTACCGATATAGATGAGTTTGAAAGCATTAACCTGAAATGCCACCCAGAAGAAGCGATTAAGCTAAGGGAAAAATATGAAAGTGTATTGCCCGGTTATCATATGAATAAAAAACATTGGAACACCATTGCAGTAAACAGCGATATGGACGATAAAACATTACTGCATTGGATCAATCATTCTTATGATAAGGTAGTGGCAGGTTTACCCAAAAAACTTAGAGAGGAGCTCAAAACACTCTAAAACTTTTTTAAGTTAACATCGTTTTATTTCCGTATCAACTTTTTAAACTTACATTGCAGAATCTTTCCTATTCATCAAATTACTACTTGACACCAACTTTTATTGACTTGCAAAACGGCCAATTAAAATAACAATCCCTCTCAGTAAGGTCATTCTTAAAGTTTATCGAAATGAAAGAGTTGTATATCAAAGACATTGATATTAAGAACAATGTGACAAAACTAGACCGTTGTTCTAAGTTTATTGAAGTAAATGGTGAGCAAATCCATTACAAGGATGAAGGCGAAGGCCATCCAATACTATTTTTACATGGCATTGCAGGCTCCTTGTTTATTTGGGATAAGTGGGGAAAAAGACTTAAAAACCATTATCGTGTGATCAGACCTGACCTACCCGCTTTCGGCATGACAGGCAACACGCATAACAATGATTTCTCTACCGATTATTACATCAATTTCGTGAAATCATTTGCCGAAGCGCTAGGGCTAGAGCAATTTTTTCTCGCTGGGCACAGTACAGGTGGGCAGATTGCTTATGAAACTGCGGCACTCATACCAGAAAAAGTAAAAGCCTTGGTGCTGATTGCTCCTACAGGTTTTTCTAAAATTAATAGTTCTGTATTGAGCGCTACTTTTAGGTTGGCCTTTAACACTTTTGGCAAAAAACACATCACTTGGCTAACTTCTAGGTATCTGCTTAAAAAGTACTTAAAGTCTATGTATCATAAAACCGAAATGGTTACCGAAGAACTTACCAACAAATTTCTGGATAATATTTTACAAGCTGGCAACCGACAGTCATTTTTTAATTATTTCAATAAAAATGGATGGGAAAACACATTAACCATCAGCGAAATAAATACGCCTACACTCATGCTTTGGGGCGAAAAAGATAAGATTTTGCCAGTAGGTGATGCCAGTAAATTTAAAGCATTGATTACCTCAAATAGACTTATTACCTATCCTGATTCTGGCCATTTCCCTTTTGACGAAGTTGCTGAAAAGAGTTGTATTGATTTTGTGAGCTTTTTAGAAGAGTATATTTAATGGTTAGATGGTTTCTTCATTTTTGGCGTCCTAGCCATGATAAAAAGTTTGTAGTTTGGTCGATTTCATCGGTTTGAGGTTAGTACGATCGGTAAGTTATAGGGCTGAAAATCCTTAACCTGTTTTAGCCTTGGGCTGTGCCTTACTCCAGTCACTCAAACCTGTTACCTTTAAATTATAAATAGCAATACAATGCCATTATTACTTTCTTGCTTGCAGTTCGTTTTCAGGTGCCTTCATTTTTTGCTTCCAATAAGTAATGGCATTGACCAAATGATGGTTAATGGGTTCGGGCAGGCGGTATTGTATTACCTTTCTAACCGACATTTCGAGGTAGCAATCTTTTTGGCAAATGTTAAAGATGGCGGAACGAGACTGCATCATATCTATTTGTCCCTGCTTATAGGCAAATAAATACACTCCTAAAGAAAGTGCTAACGTATAAGCCGTGGTTAGCATTAGTTTTTTTAATCTCGTTGGTTTCATGCCGTTAGTTTTTTTGCGTTAAAACGGCAATACAAATCCATAATTCTTTGCAAAAAATCTAAAATAATTGGCTTGTAATATTTAAGCTGCTTTCTCTCTTCTATCTGTAGATTTTAACCTTCTGATCCTGTTCAGGCGCTTTAGAAATTTTTGATAATTGGGGCTTTCTGTTTTCATCCAATGATCCCAAAAAGTAAAATATAAGCCATAATTGGTTTTAAATTCGGTGTGGTGCAGCGTGTGATGCGTAGCGCCAATCAACCATTTACCTATCCTATTCTTTAATAGTTTGTTTGGATAAATTTCGATGTTTAAGTGATTGATAAAACTGCTCACCGTCATAAAAATGAGGAGAAATATTATGGCAGAATAATGCATGGGTACAAAGAAAAGAAATAAAGGCAGCAGCAAAGCCTGTAAAATCCCTTCAAAAGGATGAAAGGAAAATGCCGTCCATACGGATGGCGTCACGCTCTCATGATGCACTTTATGAATCCACTTAAAAACTTTGGGATGGTGCATCCAACGGTGCAGCCAGTAATAGTAAGTTTCGTGTACCATCAAAAATATACTAACGCTTAAGACCAAATACCACAAAGGATAAGCCGCGGTATCAGTATAAACCATGGTAAAACCCTTTTGCCAGGCTATTAACATACAAACGGTACTAAAAGCAAAAATAACAGATGTAATGGCAGACCAGTAAATTTCTTTGTAAATGAGAAGTCTTTTTCTTGGTTTAAGCGAAATCTTTTTATGTATGAGCCGATTGCTGTAAATACCATAAAATACGCCATCGAAGACCAAAGCAATCAGTACATACCGAAAAAAAATGCCTAAAAAAGTAAAAAGAAGTGTAAGTAAAAAAGTGTTTAGTTCAGTAAAATCGAAAGTTTGCATATTGCCCGTAAATAGAATTACAAGCGCCAATATTAATCAATAATTAAATACCATCCATCCTAAAAGCACAAATCGCAAGCTCCAAAAAAATGTACGCCAACCATTGGCAGAAACCAATCGCGAAATAATTTGTGGATCGGCCGAAGCTCCAAGCTTACTGTGAAGGGGCACAAAAAAGAAAAAAGTTTGTGCCCAAACAATCAATACCAATGCAAAAGCGACTGAATTTTGCCAGAAAGGCACTTGGCCCTGTGCCATCACCAAAAGTAAAAAGGACAGCCCTAATTCTAATAACATAGGAAGTGCCACTACCCTACCCGTATTTCGTACGTGTTTTTCATGATATTCGGCAAACTCTTTTTTACCCACCTTGGCAAAAATGGGATAATGCACCACCTGTACAAACCAAATCAATCCTACCAAAAAGCCGCATACCATTAGGTTAGAAAACAGTAATAATTTCGTAAGCATCTTGTTATTTTTAATTCCGAAAATACCTTGTTAGAAAGGCTTGTTTACAATAATACCGATATTTTATTGGATAATGCCGATATTTGAACCCATTACCAAAAGGGAGAGTTTTGTATGCAGACCGATACCATTGAAACTACAGTCTATATGAAAAAAATATCTGCGACCTTATTATTGACCTTGCTTTACTTAACCGGCTTTGCCCAGTTAGAACAGCACGTGCAATGGCAAGCATCCATTTCTGAACAAGAGGCAAACATTGGCGAAGAAGTAACCCTGATTTTTAAAGCTACAATAGACAAAGATTGGTACCTCTATTCTTCAGACTTTGACCCCAATCTTGGGCCTATGGTCACAGAGTTTAGCTTTGAACCCAACAATAGCTACGAGCTAGTTGGAGAGGTAAAGCCCATCAACCCACAAAAAAAATACGACTCGCTAATTTGGGAAGGAGAATACACTTACTTTAAGAAAAAAGGCGAGTTTAGGCAACAAGTAAAAGTCCTTAGCAAGAATTTTAAAGTAAAGGCCAACATAATAGGTCAGACCTGTAGCGATATAGACGGCAAATGCATTTTGTTTGATGAGGAATTTACCTTAAACAAACTGACTGTAAATGACGCCCCAAAAACGGAAACCGTCCAACAAGAGAAAATCGAAGAAGCAAAAACCCAAGACAAAGAAATCGCCTCTCAAAATGACGATAAAGCTGTAGAAGAAAATCCTTTTCAGCAAAAAGGAGAACCAGAAATTGAAATAGCAGAAAACAAAGAGCAAGCGAAAGCACAAGTCGATTCTGAAACCAAAGAGCAAGCTGAGCTCATAGTAGTATCAGAAAAAGAAGTTATCGGCGAGCAAGGCAGTGGAGAATCCTTGATCATGTTCATGTTGGCTGCTTTTCTTGGAGGCTTGGCTGCCATACTTACTCCCTGTGTTTTCCCTATGATTCCGATGACTGTTTCCTTCTTTACCAACAGAAATGGCAAAGCCGGAGCGATTATTTATGGCTTATCCATTATTTTAATTTATACAGTAGTTGGTGTTTTGCTAGCGGTACTTTTTGGGGCGACCATAGGAAATCTACTGAGCACACATTGGTTGCCTAATCTTATTTTCTTTGCTGTTTTCTTGTTCTTTGCCCTTGCTTTCTTTGGTATGTTTGAGTTGGTTCTACCAAGTAGCTTGGTAAATAATGTAGATAAAAAAGCCGATAAGGGCGGGGTGTTGGGGCCATTTTTTATGGCACTTACCTTGGTGTTGGTCTCTTTCTCATGTACTGGGCCTATAGTAGGTAGTATTTTGGTGGCCTCAGCAGGTGGCGAGATCATTAAGCCAATCGCTGGTATGTTTGCATTTGCCTTAGCCTTTGCCCTACCCTTTAGCACATTTGCATTTTTTCCTTCTTTAATGAAAAAAATGCCAAAGTCTGGCGGATGGTTAAATTCGGTAAAAGTCACCTTGGGTTTTGTGGAGTTGGCATTGGCATTTAAGTTTTTAAGCGTGGCCGATCAAGTGTATCACTGGGGCATTTTAGATCGAGAAGTTTACATTTCTATTTGGATAGCCATCGCCATTTGTATGGGGCTATACTTTTTGGGCTACATTCGCTTGCCGCATGACAGCAAATCAGAAACTGTTTCCGTGCCAAGAATGCTGTTGGCCATTGCCAGCTTTGCTTTTGTAGTGTATTTGGTGCCAGGTATGTTCGGTGCGCCGTTAAAGGCATTATCAGGTTACTTACCACCAAGAACCAGCCATGATTTCGATTTAAGCAAAACCTACATGGCTGCTTCTAACGATAATCGAGTGGACTATGGAGCAGAAGCCCTGCCTGTTGGCAAAGTAAAGTTTTCAGAAAAATTTGAACTTCCGCATGGTCTAACAGGCTACTTTGATTACGAGCAAGGCATGGAAGCCGCTAAAGCTTTGGACAAACCTGTATTGCTCGACTTTACTGGGCATGGCTGCGTAAACTGCCGTAAAATGGAAGATTATGTTTGGGGAGAAGCACCTGTTTTACAAAGACTATCTAATGATTATGTGATTATCTCTTTGTATGTAGATGACAGAACCACCTTACCTGAAGAAGATTGGGTAGTTTCTAGCTACG
>CAKZMZ010000625.1 GCA_937129345.1 uncultured Thalassovita sp.
TGGCACCATCCTGACGCACAAGCTATTTGGGAACCCAACTACAACCGAGGCCGTGATGATACAGACGTAAACCCCAATTTCCCAAGATATGTAGAAAATTACATGAAACCTCAATTAGAAGAGCTCCTCACCAACTACGGCGACATTGGCGTACTTTGGTTCGATGGTGAGTGGATTCCAGATTATACTTCTGAAATGGGTAAAGATGTGTATCAGTTTATTCGCGAAAAACAGTCTGATATTATTATTAATAACAGAGTAGATAAAGGCAGAAAAGGCATGGAAGGACTAGACGCTGAAGGCGATTTTGCTGGAGATTTTGGCACACCTGAACAAGAAATACCTGAAACGGGTATACCTGGTGTAGATTGGGAGTCATGCATGACCATGAACGATTCTTGGGGCTATAAATCGTTTGACGACAACTGGAAATCAGAAGAAACCCTGATCAGAAACCTAGTAGACATTGCCTCTAAAGGCGGGAACTTCCTGCTTAACGTTGGCCCCACTGCAGAAGGGCTAATCCCCGAACCGAGTGTAGAACGCTTAGCCGCCATGGGCGATTGGATGGAAATAAACGGAGAATCCATTTATGGCACGACAGCCAGTCCAACTGAAGCACCTGAGTGGGGTAGAATTACCAGCAAAGGAGACGTGCTTTACCTACACGTTTTCGATTGGCCTAATGATGGAAAATTAGAGGTAAGTGGCTTAAAAAGTAGTCCAAAAACAGCTACCTTATTGGCCTCGGGCGAATCTTTAGAAGTTGACACAGAAGAAGTGGCCGTAACAGGAAGCAGCGAAGCGACCACCGAAATTATCATACCCAATGCTGCGCCTGACCAAATTTGCAGCGTAATTAAATTACAACTTTGATTTTCTAAAAAAACTTTAAATCTTGTAAGAGTTCAAAACTCTTACAAGATTTTTTCTAAAGATATATGTCAAATACTAGAAATGTATCAGATAGAAACGTAACTCCACTCACCCCAAGCAAGCATACGGGCATTAAACTAAAGGATCCCGCCGATTATGGAGCGGGAGTTCCGGGCATAAAAGCTGCCTTAAGCCATACTTTTAAAGAGTTGGGCGTATTTAAGTCTATAAAAACCTTAGCGGTAATGAACCAAAAAGAAGGTTTTGACTGCCCCGGATGTGCGTGGCCCGATCCTGACAAGCGCTCTAACTTAGGGGAGTTCTGTGAAAACGGCGCTAAGGCCATAGCCGAAGAAGCTACTTTTAAAAGAGTGGATAAAGCTTTTTTTGAAAAATATTCTGTAGAAACTCTATCCAATTGGTCTGACTTTGAAATCGGTAAAAGCGGTAGAATTGCCGAACCTTTTTTATTAAGACCTGATAGTAAGCACTATGAACCTATTTCTTGGGAAGCCGCTTTTCAACTCATCGCTTCAGAACTAAAAAAGCTCGCCTCACCAGACGAAGCCATTTTTTATACCTCAGGCCGCTCAAGTAATGAAGCCGCCTTTTTATATGGTTTGTTCGTAAGAGCATTTGGTACCAACAACATGCCCGATTGCTCTAACATGTGCCATGAGTCTAGCGGTGTGGCATTGAAAGAAACGCTGGGCATAGGCAAAGGCTCGGTAACCTTAGAAGATTTTCCAAAAGCAGAAGTGATCATGGTCATTGGGCAGAACCCCGGCACCAATCATCCGAGAATGTTGTCTGCTCTACAAAAATGCAAAAACAATAGGGGCAAAATCATAACAATCAATCCTTTGGAAGAAGCTGGATTGATTCGCTTTAAAAATCCGCAACAAGTCAATGGCTTAGCAGGCAATGGCACTGCCTTAACAGATATCTTTCTACAAGTTAAAATCAATCAAGATGTAGCGTTGCTCAAATTGATTTTGAAAAGATTAGCTGCTTTAGATAAATCTGAAGGCAATGTTTTTGACTACGATTTCATTCAACAAAAAACACAAGGAATTGAGGCACTTCTCAAAGATTTAGACAACTACTCTGAAGATGAATTGCTAGCCCAATGCGGCATAGATAAAACTGCACTCAACAAAGCAGTAGAACTTTTAGCTAAGAAAAAAAGAATCATTATCTGTTGGGCTATGGGCTTAACCCAACACAAAAACGGCGTTGAGAACATCAAAGAATGCGTGAACCTGCTTTTGCTCAAAGGTAGCATTGGTAAAAAAGGCGCAGGTACTTGTCCTGTTAGAGGTCACAGCAATGTACAGGGCGATAGAACCGTAGGCATCATGCACTATGTTTCTCCTATCCTCAATTCGGCCATCAAAAATAACTTTCAGTTCGACCCACCTGAAAAGCCAGGTTTTGATACGGTGCATTCTATTAAAGCCATGCACGATGGCAAAGCCAAGGTGTTTATAGCCTTGGGCGGCAATTTTTTATCGGCAGCTTCTGACACATTATACACTGCAGAAGCACTACAAAACTGTGATTTAACGGTACAAATCAGCACCAAGCTGAATAGAAGTCACTTAGTTACCGGAAAAACTGCACTAATTCTACCTACACTAGGACGCTCAGAAAAAGACAAAAAAGGGCGTTTTTTAACTGTAGAAAACAGCATGGGCAAAGTACACCGTACCAAAGGCATTCTGCCGCCTGCTTCTGAAAATCTCATGAGTGAGCCGGAAATAGTAGCAGGCATTGCCCAAGCTTATTTCGGTAAAGAGCATCATATTAATTGGCAAGAGTTAGGCAGTAATTACGATTTGATCAGAGAAAAGATTGAAGCGGTATTTTCAGATTTTAAAAATTACACCCAGCGCTCTGCAAAGACTGGCTTTTATCTCAGTAACAATGCCCGCGAAGGCGATTTTTCTAAACTCCCCGATGGTAAAGCAAAATTTAGCATTTGTAACTTGCCCGACCACCAATTAAAAGCAGATGAGTTCTTGATGATGACCATCCGCTCGCATGACCAATTTAATACCACCATTTATGGTTTAAATGATCGCTATCGAGGTATTTATAATGAAAGGCGCGTCGTGTTGATGAACGAACAAGATATGGAAAGGCTACACCTTAAAAAATTAGATTCAGTAGATCTAAGCAGCCATTACGAAGAGATTGAACGGAGAGCAGAAAACTTTTTGGTCATCCCCTATAAAATACCTCAAGGTAATTTGGCTACCTACTTCCCCGAAGCGAATGTACTGGTGCCTTACAACCACTTCGCCAAAAAAAGCCATACACCCATTAGTAAATCGGTGGTGGTCAAGATGGAAAAGAAAATATAAACTGTATGGTTTCAGGAATAAAAATTAAAGACAATAGAGTTGATAGGTTAATTAAGAATAGCGGTTTTAATCCAGATAAGTTCAGAATTTACTATAGCCCAATTACTATAATATGGTATGATTTTATACTACTTGTTCTTGTCTCAGGCATAATCTTAGTGATTTATCAAACATTAATTAGTATGCTAATTTACTTGCCAGTTTATTCAATAATAACGTATTCCCTTGGGGCAAAACTTAATAATTCTGTAGCTGTCAGTGATAAACTAATAATAATAGTGAACCCAAACTTTCCTTTCAGAAAGATATTGGTTTATTATGTAGATAACATAGATTTTATCGAAATCAAACACTCTCTATTCAGGTTTCTAATGTGGCCATTTTTCATATTTACAGGAAACAATATAAATATCAGCAGCAAGGGTAAATACGAAAGATACTATTGTACTTCTTTGGAGCTAAATGTTTATGATGAAAATTTCACCAAGTTAGACTTAGATGATTTGATTTCACACCTTCGAAGATTAGGGATTTACAAAATCTAAAAATTATGGGTTTATATTAAAGCCTTCAAAGCTTGAAATGAAACATTTTATTGTATTTTACAAACAAGATTTAGTGTTCAAAATGACTCCTAGACAAAAGTGGTACTGTAATATAATTTTCATTCATCGACTATCTTTTGTGATTATCAATTATGAAATAGAGTGCTTTTTAAATGCATCACATAAGAATAAAGTAAATAGACTTAACTTTGGCAATTCCACTACTATGTTGATACAATAAGTCAAATGAAAAAAATCTTACTACTTCTCTTTCTAAGCTTTCTAATTTTTCACATAAAAACAATGGCTCAAGACTTAGAAAGCCACTTTAAAACAGTCGCCGAAAAGCACGAAATGATGGGCGGTTCTCTGGTAGTTTTTTGTGAAGATGGCATCATTGAAAGTATAGCCATCGGGAAAGCAGACTATGCCAGAAACATTGACATGACCGAAGATGCTAAGTATAGAATTGCAAGCATCTCCAAGACCATTACGGCCATTGCTATTATGCAATTGGTAGAGCAAAACCAATTAGACTTGGATGCAAACATCAGTAGTATTTTAGGTTATACTGTCCAAAATCCCTCCCACCCTAAGGATCCGATTACCGTTAGAATGCTATTGACCCACACCTCATCTGTAGTTGATGGCGCTACCTATAGCGACTTTTTAAGGGCAACAGGCAGTGATCGACCCATTCCTAACTTAAAAGAAATTTTAACTGTAAATGGTAAATTTTATTCCGAATCGCAATTCATAGACAAAGCTCCCGGCTCTTATTTCGCATATTCAAACCTCAACTATGTTATTCTGGGAACCATTGTGGAAAAGATTTCAAATCTTCGGTTCGACATCTATTGCAAAAAAAATATTAGTGAACCTCTAGAAATAGACGCATCTTTTAATGTAAATGATTTAAGCGATATTGATCAACTTGCTGTTATTTACCGCAAACCAAATGGCAAGTGGACACCACAGGTCGATAACCACCAAGGCACTCAGCCAATTTACGATAACCTTGCCGATTATGTACCAGGCACCAATGGCGCAAGGTTTGGCCCTCAAGGTAGTTTTAGGTGTTCTGCAAAAGACTTGGCCAAAATTTTTATGTTGCTAATGAACAGGGGCTCATTAGGTAATGTAAAGCTGCTGTCGCAAGCCACTTGCGAAAAGATGTTTTCGAGTCAATGGGCATACAACGAAACCAATGGCAACGACTACCACGGTCTTTTTAGAAGTTGGGGCTTGGGCATCCATCGTGTTACTTCAACTGCTGGGAAAGACATCGCATTATCAGATAGCAAATTTATGCTCGGCCATGCAGGTGAAGCTTATGGCCTGGTGAGCAATGCTTATTTTGACCTTGAAAGAAAAGTAGGTTTCATTTTCATGAATAACGGCGTGGGAAAAGGCTATCAAACAAATAATAGTTCTGGCTTCTATACTGTAGAGCAAGAGGTTTTTGAGGCCATAGAAAATTTTGGGGAACTAGAAAAATGCGCTGAGACTACTGGCTCAAACTAAAAAGTTATTCTTAGGGTGTGCTTCTTTTGGTGAAGCCTCTTACTATACATGCAATAATTATATCGTCCGCAATTGCACTGCGCCAGTGCACTGCGCTTTTCGTACATCCTCATTTATAAATGAGGATGATGTATAGTAGTAGAACAAATAATATGAAATCCCCCTTAAAACTTAGTGAGTAAAAAAGTAAATGCTATTCTATCGCTTAATCATTGTAGATTTGGTAACTTGGGTTCCCAGAAGATCTGAGATAAGATGGTTGAATTTTTTATACTGAGAAATGACCGAGTTAAGAAAAATAGTATTGATAGCAGGCGTCAGTTTAATGTTTACCAGTTACTCTATGGCGCAAGCATGGGTACAGAAAAAAGGCAACAGTTATTCTCAGATAGGCTATTCTTCCATTGCAGGTGAAAGCAAATACAACAACAGCGGAGATCCTTTAGATTTAGTAAGAAAAGTATCTGACATGACCTTGCAGTTGTATCATGAGCAGGGAATCACCGATAAATTGTCTGTTATTGGCAATGTACCAATCAAGTTTGTAAGTACAGGTGATGAAATTGTATCGGAGGGTTTTAGTGGAAATACTTTACCCGCTGGCAACCTAACTGGCTTAGGGAATGTGAGCCTATCTGTTGTTTATGGACTAAAACAAAATGCTAGTTGGGTTTACTCTGTGCAGTTAAGGACCGATTTAAATACAGCTAGCGAAGATCAAGCTACGGGTTTACGCACAGGAGTAGATGCATGGGGAATAGCGCCGTCTTTCCATGTAGGATACGGGGGTAATTCATTCTGGACCTCGCTCAACGTGGGCACCAACTTACGCACCAATAATTATAGTACGCAATGGTTTTCTAATTTACAATTAGGCACCAAACTGGGCAGTAGCTTCGATATAATTGGGCAATTTGAAGTATTGCAGTCTTTTGAAGATGGTAACGCCCCCGATGGAAATGCCATAGAAACTGGCTTGTACACAAATGACCTCGAATTTGCGGCAATTAATCTAAAATTGGGTTATAGCCTTAAACAACAGATCACCTTTTGGGGAGCTATTGGCGGAGGTGTATCAGGGAATGACGTGCTGCGGGCACCAGCGTTTTCATTGTCTTTAAGTTATAAAATGTAAGCTCCTTTGTTTATAAAAAGCTTTTTTAGTTAATCACTTCACCATGGATTGTGACACACAATCTATCTGTCGGTGTCTGCAGCATATAATGATTTAGCTATGGTAGGATCGATTTCCACTAACTATACATTTCTACAAAATCCCAAAGGGATGATACAATTATTAGCCGATTAAAGGCGAAAAAACGTAAAAATCCCGTAGGTCTGACACTATAAAATCATTTTTGTGTAGTAGCAAAATTTTAGATATTTTCCTGTATTTCCTTTTGAAAGCAAGTCCTATCGGATCTTTCTAAAAAATTTTATCATTTATTAGCGGTTTCTGGTAATGAAGCACAATGTTAAGTGTATGAATCGGAGCTTAGGTCTTCGTGGTGGCCTAGAGCGGCTATAATATCATACATAATGTGTGTGCCCAGCATGGGCATCTTTTAGTTTATCGTAAGATAAATTATTAATCTAGAGGGTGCAAGCCGCCGGGGCCCGGTCCCTTGTGGGCAGGGGTAACGCCTTGAACCACTAGCAAGCCGCAAGGACTGGGCGTCCCCGACCAAATGTCCATCTTCCTGAAATTAAATCGGGAGGGTTGTTTTTTTATGGGTGACCGATGGTCGGCAACCCAATTCCCAGTAGACAATCTAGCCCTTTATAAAATTAGGGGATAGCCTTGATTGGTGTAAAGAGCGGTCAAGGAGATGATGGGCAAACCCGTTCCACGTGAGCCGTATACGAGACGGGGTCTCCCAGACCCGTACGTACGGTGGTGTGAGCCGCTTGGAAAGAGGCGCACCATGGGCTTTAGGGCTCATGGCCGTCTACTCGATTGGCAGCTGGCTTTCTTTTTTCTACTCGTCAATAATTATTTCATTGTCATACTTTACTTTTTCATATTCCCAATACATCTGAAGTCATTCTTAATAGTTCTATCGCTGGTGAGTCTGAAAAACAATCTTTACAATTAGAATACATCATCATACAGTCTATAAAATCTGTCAGCATATGAAATAAAAGTCCTATCCCAATTATGTTGAACGGTTTACGGAAAAAGAGTAGTATCACATACACTATCATTGCATAGTATGAATGCAGAATATGAAAGTTTATACTACATCGATTTGCTTGAAATATGGGGTTTGCAACCAAATGGTCTAAATCAACCAACATTGTTGCAAGCAATATCAAATAGACTTTTTTCCAATCTTTTCTAAAAAAACCGTAAGCGATAAAAAACGGAAAGCCAAAGTGCAAAAAGTAGTGTATAAATGTCTGCATAATCTATTCGTAATTAAATCTCTATCGGTTGTCTTTTAGCTTGCTGCCAACGGCAGTCTGTCTCAAAACCTGCCTCAACAAGCCTTTAAAAATAGGGTTTGCCGATTTGAAATTTCTTTGCCTAAAATACAGGGTATTTTGTGATATCTGACCAAAACCAGCCTAAAATGACCCATTAGCCTTAAAATCAACATAAATAAGGCTTCGAACATCCCAGAGAGCCCCTTTGGCCTAGATGCCATGATGTTGAACAGCCGTCTGAGATTATAGGCGAGTGCGATCAGTCCCATATCTGCCGATGCAGCCACTATACCTCTTTTGGTCATGATATGGTCGAACCCCCATTGGCGCTTCATCGTACCAAAAGGATGTTCTACCAATGCCTGCCGTTGTTTGTAGAGCTCTTTGTTTTCGGCCACCCTTTGGGCATTGGCCTCGA
>CAKZMZ010000626.1 GCA_937129345.1 uncultured Thalassovita sp.
CGCTGTTAGAGATATGAGCCAGATTGAATCTGGGCTTATATTCTTCCTCTTCATCTTTTTCACAGATATGCTCATCCTCACTACTTCTTCGGGCTTGCCTTTGCGATCTACTGTAACTGAGGCAATTTCATCTACCACATCCAGGCCGTTTAGAACAGTACCAAATATAGTATAGGCACCATCTAGATGGTGGGCTCCAGATTCATTTTGGACTATATAAAATTGGCTGCCGCTAGAAGCTCTTTCGGGGTTTACGCGGTCCCCTTTTCGTGCTGCAGCGAGCATTCCTCTGTTGTGTTTGTAACCTTCCAATATTTCAGACTCAATGGTATAGCCAGGGCCACCTGTACCTACCTCAGCAGAAGCATTTGGTTTAGAATTTGGATCCCCTCCTTGGATCATGAAATTATCCAATACCCGATGGAAAGTGGTGGAATCGTAAAAATCTTCCTCAATTAATTTAATGAAATTATCTCTGTGCTTCGGGGTTTTATCAAAAAGCAATAAATCGATTTGACCAAACTTAGTGTAAATTGTGGCTACATAACTTTTCTTGGGCGTTTTGTTAGCAGTATTGAACAAAGCATTGCAAGCCATTAAGCTAAAGCTAAAGAAGATAATAATTAAGCTAGATTTGGCATATATTGCTTTAGGAAAATCCAACTTTTCAGAATTGCTATTTTTATATTTCATACAAAATCGAAAAAATCGAAGGCAAAAAAATAAGATGTTGCTTAGATATCCAAAAAGAATTAAAGGTCTAATTTAGACACTTACCAACCTGCTAAAGTTTATTAACTGTTTTCTTACAATGATCAACTAAGAGATTTACTAATTTTGAACAGTCTCAATAATAAGGTGCTATGCAACATCCAACCATGAAATCTCTTAAGGAAATACATACAAGGTACTTTGCACCCGCTTTTTTTATATTTATTATTATCAATTATCTCTTGTTTTTTTATGAACCGGGCCAAGGCAGCGGGCGTATTCCATACGCAGATAAAATCGTGCACTTTATACTTTTTGCTACTTTCTCATTTTCAGTTTTCTATGGATGCTTTAAGTCTTCGGGCAATTTAGTAAAAAGTAATTTACTTTTGTTGTTTGTGCTTGCGGTTGTAGCCTATGCGGGGCTTACAGAAATCATCCAATATTTTTTTGTTGAACACCGGTCAGGTGAATGGGCCGATTTTTTTTCAGATGTGTTGGGCATATGTACCGGCTTTTTCCTGCTCGATAAGTTAAAGCGGTTTTTTTGAAATTTACGTGAACAGTGCCTCATCTCTCTCTACCATGAGTATAGAATGCTGAGGTACTATAAAATACTTTTCCTCATTGTAAATTACCTCAAATGCACCTTTTTGTAAGAATAGTGCTAGATCACCTTCCTTTACTTGCAGAGGTATGTATTTTATTTTTTCATCGGCTTGTTTCCATGGCTCATCGTAGTCTTCACTAGGCGAGGGGAGCGGATATCCCGGACCTACCTTAAGAATATAACCCGATTGTACTTTTTCCTTATCTTGTACGCCGGGAGGTAAAAACAGACCACTTTTGGTTTTGTCTGACTGTGATTTTGGTTTTATAAGCACCCTATCACCAATAATAACTAATTTGTCTAGGTTACTGCTCTCCATAATTATTATCGAAGATTTTAATAATATGCTTTAAATGTCTAGCTAATATTTAACGATGCAACTGCAGCGGCAAATTTAAAATTGAAATTTGAAAGCAGGAAATTTACACCATATATACATAGTAATCTATTAAATTTGACATATTTAAGCGCTATGCTGAACAGATATAAAAATATGTAGTTAAAACAATATAGGCTACTATGTTTTTGCTATTGAAATATTCTTAAGTGTAAATTATTTGCTGAATGGCGAGGCAGAAATTAAAGAAATTTGCTGAGAATAGCATAAGAGATAATGTAATAGAGCCTGGTAAGCCAATATTTAAAACGGTAAAGGGCAAGTGGAGAAGAGAGGTTTTCAACAATGACAATGATATTGTGCTAGAAGTAGCCTGCGGAAGAGGAGAATATACGATAGGCCTGGCCTCTAATTTCCCTGATAAAAATTTTATTGGGATAGATATTAAAGGCGATAGGTTATGGTATGGATCCAGGTATGCAGAGGAGCACGATTTGCACAATGCTGCATTTTTGAGGTCTAAAGTCCACGACCTACAAGATTTATTTGAGGAGGGCGAGGTAAACGAAATTTGGATCATACATCCTGATCCAAGGCCTAAGAATAAGGATGAAAGGCGGCGACTCACAAATCAGAGGTTTTTAGATATGTATAAAAAGATAACAGCACGAGATGCTTGGATCAGACTAAAAACCGATAGTCGTTCTTTATTTGATTATACTTTAGAAGTACTAGAGCAAAATAATATTAAAGATTTGTCCTATACATTTGATTTAGACAATTCTGATTTGTACAATGAGCATTATGGTATAGAAACGCGCTACGAGCGAAAATTTAAGGAGTTAGGGTATGCCATCAATTATTTAAAGTTCAGGTTTGATGACTGAAAACAGAAAAAAAGATTTACTAATCGAACTCCATTATTTTCCTTGTGTTATTTATTTTACCTTACTACACGAATTCAATTCTGTTTTTTTAGAGGCAGAAGAGCACTTTGTAAAACAAACTTACAGAAACAGGGCATACATACTAACTGCCAATAAAGTAGATAGGCTAAGTGTGCCAATAGTACACGAAGATAAAAGAAAGCCATTTAAATTATTGAGGATAGATTATAAGCAGAAATGGCAACAAACACATTGGAGAGCCATTAGGTCTGCTTATGCCAAAGCTCCCTTTTTTGAATATTATGCTTTTATGTTCGAAAAAGAGATGTTTAATAACTATGAGACGCTTTGGGAGCTAAATAAGTCTATACTGACATTGTGTCTTAAGATGCTTGGCTTAAATATGGACTTAAGACAAACTGACAAGTTTATAAAGGCAAAAGATGTCGATTCTAGTAAATATTATGATGCTAGGAACAAAATAACACCTGATTTAAATAATGGTACTATTCATGCAAAATCTTATAATCAGTTATTCTCTTCGGCGTTTATAGAGAATCTGAGTATTTTAGATCTTTTATTTAATGAGGGGCCTGCTTCAAAAAAAATAATAGAAAGTAGTAAAATCAAATAAGAAGAGATAAGCCAGTAATACAAACAACTTCATAAATTGGGAATCATTTGTTTTGATTTACCATACACTTATTTAACTTTATACATCATACTTTATTTAATAATATATCCATGTCTATGGAAGCTAAATTTTCTAACAGAGTAAAAGAAGTAATTTCATTAAGCCGTGAAGAAGCATTAAGGCTGGGTCATGACTATATAGGTACTGAACACCTTTTACTCGGAATGATCAGAGAAGGTGAGGGTATAGCAGTGGCTTTGTTAAAGAAGTTAGGTATTTCTTTGGATGAACTAAGAACTACCATTGAGCAGGCCACTAGAGGTACGGCAAGCCACAATGTTAAAAATCTTGCTAACATACCACTTACTAGGCAATCAGAGAAGGTATTGAAAATTACCTACTTAGAGGCCAAAATATTTAAAGCTCAATTAATAGGTACTGAGCATTTACTCTTGTCAATATTGAGAGATGAAGACAATCTTGCGACACAGATACTCCATAAGTTCGATGTTACTTACGAAGTTATCAAAGAATTATTAGAGTATCATACCGATAATCCGATTTCTGCATCATCTGATACTGATGATGGCGATGACGAACCTTCTTCTTCAAGAATGTTTGGTGGTGGGTCTTCAGGTAGAGAATCGTCTAGATCTGGAGAGAAATCTAAAACACCAGTTTTGGATAATTTCGGTAGAGACTTGACTAAGTATGCAGAAGAAGACAAGCTAGACCCTATTGTAGGTAGAGAGAATGAAATTGAGCGTGTAGCTCAAATTTTGAGTCGTCGTAAAAAGAACAACCCTATATTAATAGGTGAGCCCGGTGTCGGTAAAACTGCGATAGCCGAAGGTTTAGCCCTGCGCATTGTTCAGAAGAAAGTTTCTCGTGTTCTCTTTAACAAAAGAGTAGTTACCTTAGATTTAGCTTCGTTGGTTGCGGGCACTAAATATCGTGGGCAGTTTGAGGAAAGAATGAAAGCCGTTATGAACGAGTTGGAGAAAGCTCCAGAGGTCATTTTGTTCATTGACGAGATACACACCATTGTAGGTGCAGGTGGCGCTTCGGGCTCACTTGATGCATCTAATATGTTTAAGCCTGCTTTAGCAAGAGGAGACATACAATGTATTGGTGCTACCACGCTTGATGAGTACCGTCAGTATATAGAAAAAGACGGTGCATTAGCAAGACGTTTCCAAATGGTAATGGTAGATGCCACCTCTCCTGAAGAAACTGTTGAGATATTGAATAATATCAAAAGCAAGTACGAAGATCACCATCATGTTGATTACAGTGAAGAGGCCATTGACGCTTGTGTGAAACTTTCTGATAGATATATTAGCGATAGATTCTTGCCAGATAAAGCAATCGACGTTCTTGATGAAGCGGGTGCAAGAGTACACATCAACAATATTCATGTACCTGACAATATTGTAGAACTGGAAGAGCAGATTGAGGATATCAAGAAAGAAAAGAACAAGGTCGTACAAAATCAGCGCTATGAAGAAGCCGCCAAGTTGAGAGATAAAGAAAAGAAACTCATCGATCAATTGGAGAGCGCTAAAGTAAAATGGGAACAAGAAACCAATGAACAGACCTATCCGGTTACGGAAGAAAACGTAGCGGAGGTAATTGCCATGATGACCGGCATACCGGTAAATAGACTCGCCCAGAAAGAAAGCCAAAAGCTGCTCCACATGGGAGAAGAATTGAAGGATAGAGTAATCGGTCAGGATGAAGCAATTGATAAATTGGTTAGGTCGATACAGCGTACTCGTGTAGGCTTGAAGGATCCGCAAAAGCCAATAGGCTCATTTATTTTCTTAGGGCCAACAGGTGTAGGTAAAACAGAGCTAGCCAAAGTATTGGCCACACATCTTTTTGATAAAGAAGAAGCACTCGTTAGAATCGATATGAGTGAGTATATGGAAAAATTCTCGGTATCGAGATTGGTGGGAGCACCTCCGGGCTATGTTGGTTATGAAGAAGGCGGACAGCTAACAGAAAAAATCAGAAGAAAGCCTTACAGTGTTGTTTTGCTAGATGAGATAGAAAAAGCCCACCCTGATGTATTTAATATACTATTGCAAGTGTTAGACGATGGCATATTGACTGACGGTCTTGGCAGAAGGGTAGACTTTAGGAATACCATTATAATCATGACCTCTAATATAGGTGTGAGAGATTTAAAAGACTTTGGAGCAGGCATAGGTTTCAATACACAGGCAAAAGCAAGCAGCCAAGACGAAGCTATGAAGAGCACTATACAAAGTGCCCTTAAGAAAGCTTTCTCTCCAGAGTTCTTAAACAGATTGGATGATGTAATCGTTTTCAATTCACTAGAGCGAGAGCACATTCATAAAATCATAGATATTTCATTGAAAAAGTTATTTAATAGGTTAAATACTTTAGGCTACGAAATAGAATTGACCATGGCTGCTAAAGACTTCCTGAGTGAAAAAGGATACGATCCACAGTACGGTGCAAGGCCATTAAATAGGGCTATTCAGAAATATCTGGAAGACCCAATAGCCGAGGAATTACTGAAAAGTGAAATTTCAGAAGGGGATGTACTATTGGCAGACCACGATGGAAAATCAGATTCTCTAACACTTTCTTTGAAAAAGGAAGACACTGCAGAGACTAAATAATAAATAGCTATTATTCAACACAAAAAAAGAGAAGCGGCCAATAGGCCGCTTTTTTTTTGCTTACCAAGAAAAACTTACGCCTAATGCATAACCATTTTTATGGGCAAATTTTCGATTTAAGCTTTTAATTTTTGGTATTTTTTTTTCTAAAGGTGTTTTTTTTTAGAAAATTTTGTTGTTATGTTTGAGTATCTAAATATAAAAATCAGCCTTAATTTTTATATCCAATAAGCTACACAACGCTTAAATTCACATTTAAATTATCGACTTATTTACATTCTGGAAATCATATTATAAATTTGAGTATTGCATCTATACAAGTATTTATTGTATCTTTGTAAGATTAAAAACAACAACCAGCCAATAGCCACAAAAGCAACGCAATAACTAAATAGATAGTAATTACCCTATACCTGTCAAATTAATTACTGACTAACTTATTGTAAATCAATTATTTAAATTACAACAATCAGATCATGAAGCATTTTTTACTTACCTTCATGTTCTTATCCTCTGT
>CAKZMZ010000627.1 GCA_937129345.1 uncultured Thalassovita sp.
AAATTTTATACTAATGGCCAAGAAGACACCAACGATTATCAGGAAGTGTATTTTTCTGATGATGTTTTGCTCAGCGAAGCTATAGATGGCTTAGAATCTGTAAAATATTACGCCATAGACGATTCGGTAACCATAGAAGCGTACAGCATTAGCAGACAAGCCTTTCTGTTTTATTCAGATTTACAAACATTGTTGAATAATGATGGCGGTATCTATGGCCCTATCCCTGCCAACTTGCGGAATAACATTAGTAATGGTGCCTTAGGGTATTTTCAGGTTTCTGCCAAGAGTTCGGCTTCTATAATAGTAGGACAATGAACTAAACGAAGTTAGGCCTCTGCACCAAGTGAATGAACGGATTCATGCGCTTGGTGCAGAATTGCTAACCTTATAGCCATTTTACTTCTAATCGTAGATTTCAACTTCACAGCGTTCCAACTCAACAAACTTAAAACCGATTTAATAGACCATATCACAAGCTTTTCAAGCGAAAACTATAAATAGTAAGCCTAAACTAACGGCTATATTTACTAATCGCTAAAGTCTAACTACTACTACCTATCTACCTCACCCATTACAATGTCAATAGAACCAATTATGGCCACTAGGTCTGCCAGCATTACACCTTTGCTAATAGCAGGTAGCACGGAAAGATTTACAAAACAACAAGAACGCGCTTTTACGCGCAAGGGAATATCTTTGTTTTTTCTTGCCCTAAAATAAAAGCCCAATTCACCCTTGGGAGTTTCTCCTCTAAAGTATAAATCAGTATCTTCTTTAGGCCATATTTTTTTCGGAACCGCCTCTTGTGGATCAAAATCTCTGTCTCTTTTGTATGCTCCTGTTAGTTTACTTAAGCATTGTTCAATAATCTTAAGCGATTCGTAGCATTCCATCACACGCACATAAGTCCGATCCCAACAATCTCCTAAGGTGCCCATCTCTCCTTTTCCTACCGGAACATCAAACTCAATTTCAGGATAAACCGAGTAAGCATCTACTTTTCTTAAATCATACTTTAAACCACTGCCTCTCAACATAGGCCCTGTTACTCCATAATTGATTGCTAAATCTCTGGGCAACACGCCTACATTGGCAGTTCTTTCCACAAATATTTTGTTGTTTATCACCAAATCTTGCAGTTCTACTAGCTTTGGCTTTAAGTATTTTACAAACTCTTTACACCGTTCTTCAAAACCTACAGGTAAATCGTAATACAAGCCACCCACCCAAATATAATTGTAAAGCATTCTTGCGCCGCATGTCCACTCTAAAAGCCTTAAAATGTGTTCACGATCGCGCATCATCCATAAAAAAGGAGTAAAGGCACCAATGTCTATTGCATAAGTGCCAACTGCTACAAAATGAGAGGCCAACCTATTGAGTTCGGCCACCAATACTCGTATATATTCTACCCTTTTCGGAATTTTATCTGTTATGCCTAGTAACTTCTCTACACCCATAGCATAAACATGCTCTGAGTTCATTGCAGCCAAGTAATCCATCCTATCTACAAAAGGGATGGTCTGATTATAAGGCATAGATTCTGCATGCTTCTCAAAACAGCGGTGCAAATAACCCAAATGTGGCACTACATCAACGATATATTCACCATCGGTCAAGACCTCTAGCCTAAGCACCCCATGTGTTGAAGGGTGCTGTGGCCCTATATTGAGCACCATTTCATGAGATTGTATATTGTCTTCATGATAAAATGGTGCTTCTGACTCATTTAAATTACCTGGCTTGTATTGGTATTGTACTTTTTTATCCATAAGCAGCATTCAAAACATAAAGATAATGAACATAAGCAATCGGCAATATTAAATCTGAACAAAACTGGCCACTGTTTACATTGAGGGATTCATGATCGGAAATGCTATCTGTAAAATCTTGTAGATCTAGGCATTTCATTTTAAACAGTGATGCTGAGTCAGTAAAGCGGCATAAAACAGTCCATGTCTGTTTTCAATTCCCAATATTTCAACTATACTTGCAACAGCCAAAAAAACTATTTTTTTAACTATATGGACTTCTTCTCAGAGCTTTTGAAGTACACCATTCCTGCAGCTACAGTACTTATCGGTGTTTACGCATTATTCAAAACTGGTTTTGAAAATCTCATTGCGCTACAGCAACAACAAAAATCTGTAGACTTAAGCAAAGAGGTTTTACCCATGAGGCTACAGGCTTATGAAAGAATCATTCTTTATCTTGAAAGGATAACACCAAATAACTTGATTGTAAGATTGAACGATAAGTCATTTAACGTGGCCCAATTTCAGTCTCTCTTGGTCAATGAAATAAGAGAAGAGTTTAATCACAACCTCTCACAACAAATTTACATGAGCGATCAAGCTTGGGAAATGGTAAGAAAAACCAAAGAGGAGATCATCGCACTCATTAACGATGCGGCCAAACCATTAAATGCAGAAGATACCTCTTTTGAATTATCGAAGAGTATTTTCCAAAAAGTTTTAGATACAGAGGAAGATTTTGTGGGCACAACCCTTAGCTTTATCAAGCAAGAAGCCAGACAATTGTTTTAGCCATGAAAGTAGGCAGAGAAAAATTTACTGTTTACCAATCACACCTACAACCAAATGGATTTCTTTCGATACCTGCTATGGCGAGTTTTATGCAAGAAGCCGCTTGGGTCAATGTAAAAGAAATCGGCGTTTCCACAGAGTCCTTGTTCGAGCAGGGCTTGGCTTGGGTACTCACTAAAATGCACTGGAAAATTTTAGACAAGGCAGGTCATAGAGATACGATCATAGTGGAAACTTGGCCCTCGGGTAGCGATAAGTATTTCTTTTATAGGGATTTTAGGTTGTACAGTGAAGAAAAACTTATAGCTAAAATAACGACCTCTTGGATTTTGATCAGTCTGCAAAGCAGGCAACTTAGGCCTGTTCCAGATTTCTTAAGTAAGCTTACCTTTACGCACCAAACAGAGCCAATGCCTAGAGCTACCGCAAAAATAAAGCTCCCAAAAAACTTTGAGCACACGCAACAGCAGCACATAAGCTGGCATCACTTAGATGTAAACAAGCACACAAATAACACCTTTTACTTACAATGGTTGCTAGATGCCCTGCCTATCGAGTTACTTAGCAAAAAGAGCCTTAAAATTTTAGACATCGCTTTTAAGACCGAAAGTAAAAAAGGAGAAAAACTTATCGTAAAAACAGCCGCAACGGAGGAAAAGAAATTTTTGCAGGGAATCTTTAATAAGGACGGCAAAGAACTGGTAAGGGCCAGTTCTGAATGGACATAAAAAAACCGGTTAAAAACCGGTTCTATTTAATAAGGTATCAAATTGATTTCTAAGCCTGTGTCATCCTTAAAATCTTCTGCTTCTTCTACATTGTCTTCATCATCTTCAGGATGGTACCAGTTAACTTGTATTTCGCCACCTTGGTCTTCGTAGTTCTTGATTTGCTTTAACAAATCCAAAATACCTTTAGATGAACTGGTATTGAAATAAGTAAGTTTAAAATCAAAAGTCAATGGCTTGCCTGTTTCAGCGTACTTTTGTAGCCAAACCAATAATTTATCGTAAAACTCCCAGGTGTCTTCAAGATAAGACTCCCCTTCCAGACTACATACACCTGTTTCAGCATTAAATTTTACACTTGGCGTGAAAAAGGTACCTTTTTCACCTTCAATTTCCAGGTTTTCTAATGTTTGCTCTGACATATTTTAACTTGATTTATTTGTTGATTTTTACTGATAGTGAAAAGAACGAATTTTGATCATTTACTTGTCTTACATCCATTTGTAGCGGATTGCCTGAGGTTAAAGCAACGTGGATGAGGCCAATGCCAGCCCCTTTGCTGCGCTCACCTTGTGGCTTGTTTCTTTGCTCTTTCTTTAATTTCCTTAAATCTTCTCTTTCTAAAGAATTGATAATTTCGCCACTTTCTACCAATTCGTTTACATAATCATTTTCTACCAAGTTTCCGCAAGAAAAAATGTATTCTTCCTGCGTCTCGGTAATCAGCAGCAAACCTACAGAATCTTTCTTATTAGAAAATGTTACTTTTTCTGCTGAGTAGTACAAAATGTTTTGGGCCAATTCCATAAAGATGGCAAAGACTTTCTTTCCAGCTTTAGGATTATCAGCTAGTTTTGATCTAATGTCTGCACTAATTTCAGACATAATTACAGGGGTAACAGGGCCTTTGTATGAGATAATTACATCTTCGTGCTGAATAAGTGAGTAATATTCAAATAGACTTAATTTTCTTGTCATATCTTTAAAAATTGAATAATTTGTAAAGCTAACGAAGGTTGTATAATCAGATTGCCATAAACTTTTTGTATTTGCATCCTCCTTTTTTGCCATCTCGTATGATGCCTTTTTTGCTTAAAGCCATTCTTTTATTAATTGCCGGCTATATTTTGCTTTGTGCAGTATACTTTCTTATACAAGAGAAAATCATTTTTTTACCAGAAAAGCTACCCAAGAACTATACTTACCAAATGCCTAAACCATTTGAGGAGCTTTTTATCAGCACTGCAGAGGGTGTCAAGATCAATGCTTTGTATTTTAAAAAGGCCGAGTCTAAGGGAATTATCATATATTTTCATGGCAATGCGGGTAGTTTGGCAAGATGGGGCGAGGTCGTAAACGATTTTTCCGCCTTCCCTTATGATTTTTTTATTTATGATTACCGAACCTACGGAAAAAGCACAGGAGTAAAGAGTGAAGACGGGATGCTACACGATGCACAATTTATAGTGAAATACCTCAAACAGTTTTACAAAGAGGAAGATATGATCCTTTATGGCAGATCACTGGGCAGCGGTTTGGCGAGCTACTGCGGCACGCTGTTTAAGGTAAAAACAGTAATTCTAGAAACTCCTTACTACAACCTCTATGATGTTGCTAGGCATTATGCACCATTTGTTCCTTACAAACTTTTAATGAAATACAGCTTTCGCTCTGATCAATATGTGCAAAAAATCGACTGCCCTGTCTATATTTTCCATGGTACCAAAGATAAGATCATACCTTATAGTTCAGCAGAAAAGTTGGCTAAAAAACTAAAGCCTAAAGACAAGTTTATAACGATTCCGAATGGCAGGCATAACAATTTGGCTGACTTCGATATGTTTCAGATAGAATTGAAAAAAGCTTTATTAAAGTAGATATTAATTTTGATACCTTTACGAAAATTTATATTAAGAGAGTAAAATATAAATACAAGCTATGAAATACCTTTTATTTCTTTGGGTTGCCTTCGCTTTTGTAATGACTTCATGCCAAGATGATCCAGAATTTGAAATAACCCAAAATATACTTTTTCTTGTGGGAGACGAAGGAGAAGGAAAAACTTGGAAACTGGTTCGTGCTGAAATTCCGGTAGAAGTGTCTGGAAATCCTGAAAAGGTAATTGTAGACATACTCGATCAAGAAGCCTTTTCTTGTTACAAAGACGATAAATTTACTTTTTCACTGCAAGATAGTCTGCATATCAACACTGGTAGCCAAGCGTGTAATGATTTATTCTACCAACAAGCGGTCTCCAATTGGCAAATAGATGAAAGCACTAATGAAGAGCCTTCCTTACTCGTCATTTCAAGATCTAAAGGCAATGTTACGGTAAATTATGAGCTGCCACTCAACCAAATCAATAAAGAAATTATTATTTCACAGCTACAAGTACCTGTAAGACAACCTATTGAAATTGAACTGAACAGTGTTAAAGCCACAGTTTTTGAACTAGACCTTACCTTATTTTTCGAGTCAGTAAACGAAAACAGCAGCGGTAAGTAAATCTTCTTAGCCATTTAACCGATCATGCCCACATTTTTTTACAATGGTGAGTTACTTCAAAATAGCAGAATTTCTCTTTCTGAAGAGGAATCTTTACACTGCATTAAGGTTTTGCGTTTGCAACAACGAGATAATGTAAAGATACTGAATGGCAAGGGTCAAATATTTAACGGCCTGCTCTCTAACATTTCAAAAAAAAAAGTGGAAGTTGAATTGTTGGAACCTCAACAAGTGTTCAATAGAAAATATTTTTTACACATTGCCATTGCACCCACAAAAAGCGCTGATAAAATAGAATGGTTTATTGAAAAGGCCGTGGAAATTGGAATCGATAAAATTTCCTTTTTTTACAGCAAATACTCCGAAAGAAAAAAATTGAGAACAGATAGGATCAAAAGAAGGGCTATCAGTGCCTTAAAACAATCTGGCAATCCGATTTTACCAGAAATAAACGAACTGACCTCTTTCGAAAAAACTTTCGAGAATATTAAAGAAGACCAAAGATTTATCGCTTTTGAAAAAACCAAACCCAACGATTCCCTTTTAAAACAAATAGACTATGAAAACAGCTATTTTGTACTGATCGGACCCGAGGGAGGTTTCAATAAGAAAGAGGTGGAATTAGCCATAGAAAATGGGTGCCAAACAGCAAGCTTGGCAAACTACGTACTCAGAACAGAAACTGCCGGTGTGGCCACTTGCAGCATGCTCAATGCGGTTCATCTCAAATGAGAAAAAGGGGCCAAATAAAACATATAAACTACTTTTTTAATATTGTGGTTAGTAAATCGAGAATTACAAGAATTTTTTATATTGAATACCGAAAGATAATCCTTATTTTAAACCTAAAAGCCAATATACTTATGAAAGGCATTCTAATATTTTTTAGTCTTTTAACCATTGGATTCAACAGCCTTGCTCAAGATTACTCCTTCAAAATAGCCAAATTAAAATATAATGGAGGTGGTGATTGGTACGCCAACAAAACCTCCTTGCCTAATTTAATCGATTTCTGTAATCGGCAGTTGAACATGAACATACATCCCGAAGAAGACATTGTAGAAGTTGGGAGTAATGCCCTTTTTTCATATCCTTTTGTACACATGACAGGCCACGGTAATGTAGTTTTTACCAACCAAGAAGCCGAAAACCTAAGAAACTATCTGGTCTCGGGTGGTTTTCTGCATATAGATGACAACTACGGTTTAGATAAGTTTATCAGGGTAGAAATGAAAAAAGTTTTTCCAGAGTTGGAGTTCATAGAGCTACCTTTTACCCATCCCATCTATCATCAAAAGTTTGATTTCAAAAATGGTCTACCAAAAATACACGAGCACGACAACAAACCACCACAGGGCTTTGGCATTATATACGAAGGCAGGTTGGTATGCTTTTACACTTATGAGAGCGATCTTGGCAATGGTTGGGAAGACCAAGTAATTTACAATGACCCTGAGGCCATAAGACAAAAAGCACTGCAAATGGGAGCTAATATCATTTCTTATGCCTGCACTAATTTTTAAAATCATAGCATGCTAAAAAGAATCAGAATCATATTGATGGCATTTATCGCGCTGTTTTGTTTGGGTTGCGAAGGCTTGGTTGTAGAAGAAAGTATTGGATGCCTCTCAGGTATATTCCCGAGTACTAACAACCGAGTGTATATATTTTGCATCACAAGGTCAGAATATGCCAACTTGGGAGGCAACTCATTTAACGGTGTTACTTACGACAACATCCTTTGGACAGAAGTTGAAGATTGCGATGAATGCCTCACGCTAGACTACAGTCAATTGTAAGAGCAAATTTTAAGAATAAATCATCAAATAATCATGCTTAAAATAAAAGATATTTGCGCTTATTTAGAGAAAATAGCTCCCTTACCGCTGCAAGAAAGCTATGATAATGCCGGTTTAATTGTAGGAAACCCAAGAGAAGAAGTAAAAGGTGTGCTTTGTACTTTGGATAGCACAGAAGAGGTTGTAGATGAAGCAATTGAAAACGGCTGCAACCTGATCGTAGCCCACCACCCCATCGTTTTTAGCGGATTAAAAAAACTGAGCGGAAATAGCTACATAGAGCGCACTATTATTAAAGCTATAAAAAATGATGTAGCCATTTATGCCATACATACCAACTTAGACAATGTGCATAATGGCGTTAATGCCAAAATTTGCGAGAAATTAGGTTTAGATAACCTACGCATACTTTCTTCTGGCAAAGAAGCTTTACTTAAGTTGGCTGTTTTTGTACCCCAAACTCATGTAGATGAATTACTACAAGCCTTGGGCAATGCCGGTGCTGGCAAAATAGGCGATTATCAGAATTGTAGTTTTAGCACCACTGGCGAAGGTCGTTTCCAACCAATGGATAGCGCCAATCCTTTTATTGGTAAAGCGGGCGGAGAGATTGAAAAAGTAAAGGAAGAGAAAATAGAGGTTATTTTACCTGTAACCAAAAAAGGTAAAGTCTTACAGGCAATGTACCAAGCCCATCCTTATGAAGAAGTTGCCTTTGACATCTACAGGTTAGAAAACGGAAACCCTGAAACTGGCAGCGGTATGTTAGGAAATTTAAAAAATGAAATGCAGCCTTTAGACTTTTTGAGGCATCTAAAAGAAAGTATGGAATTGGCAACGATAAAGCACACTGCCCTACCTCAAAAAAACATAAAAAAAGTAGCAGTTTGCGGGGGTTCAGGTTCATTTTTACTAACTAAGGCCATGAGTGCAAAAGCTGATATTTTTATTACTTCAGATTATAAATACCACCAGTTTTTTGATGCAGACGGCAAAATTGTAATTGCCGACATCGGCCACTTCGAAAGCGAAAAGTACACAAGAGAATTGTTGGTAGATATACTGACCCCTAAGTTTAAAGAATTGACAATTATAGAATCTAAAGTAAATACAAATCCAATAAATTATTTTTAAAAAAAAGTAAATCGATAGTAAATCGTGAGTAGTTGCATCTCTGATTTGCGCTAAGCACATAAAAAAGTTGATATTGGCAGGTTTCACAGAAAATAAATCGGTATTATACCAATATTTAAAAATAGAATTGCTAAAATTGCACTCAATTTTTTTGAAGCCCAACTGAGGCACGAAAGGTTTCTAGACCATAAACACCTTTTAATACTATATGGAAAACTCTGTTTCAAACAGACTTGACGCTCTCGTCAAGCTGCAATCTATCGACTCCAAACTCGATTCAATCAAAAAAATACGCGGAGACTTACCTGAAGAAGTTCAAGACCTTGAAGATGAGATAGCTGGCTATGAAACCAGAATCCAGAAAAGTAAAAATGAAATTAGCGAACTGGAAGAAGCCATTAAAGCCAATAAGCAAGGTATTAAGGATGCTGAAAAGCTGATACTCAAATACGAGGATCAACAGCAAAATGTCCGAAATAACCGTGAATACGACGCTATTACCAAGGAGATTGAACTTCAGGACCTCGAAAAGCAGATTCTCGACAAGAAAATCAAAGAGAATAACGAGAAAATCGATGTTATAAAAGGCCGCATTGAGGAAACTGAAAAAATTTTGAATGAAAGGCAAAAAGACCTTGAAACCAAAAAAAATGAACTGACCACCATTATCTCTGAAAATGAAGTTGAGGAAGAGAAGTTGTTAAAAGACAGAGAAAAGGCCATTAAAAACCTAGATGACCGCTTGGCAAAATCTTACGAGAAGGTAAGGAATAATGCCAACAATGGCTTGGCTGTAGTAAGCGTAAAAAGAAATGCTTGTGGCGGTTGCTTTAATATCGTTCCTCCCCAGAGGCAGGCCGATATTAAAGAAAGAAAGAAAATCATCGTTTGCGAGCACTGTGGAAGAATCTTGGCGGATGTAGAGGTAGTGGTAGAAGAAGAAAAACCTAAGAAAAAAACCACTAGGAAGAAAAGAACAACGAAAAAATCAGCATCTAAATAAAAAAAGCGCTTTAAAGCGCTTTTTTTCATACTTTGCTGTGGGTGCCATCACAAAAAGGTTTATTACCTGAATGCTTGCAACCACACCAAGCTACTTTTTTAGACGATTCGATTTTTTCTACAACAGGCCTAAAATCGGTACCCTTGTGAGAACCATCGCAAAACGGTTGCGATTTGCTTTCTCCACAGGCACACCAGAAATAAGTTCCAGGTTCCATTTCTTTGACTATAGGCATTTTTAATGCTACTTTCGGCTTACTCATTTTTAATATGTGTTTTGTTTAAGATAAAACTATGTAACACACATAAGGTTGAGGATTTCATTTATTTAGAATGGTTCGATGGAATCGCTCTAAAAGTTGCCATGCACCGCTACAGTCTTTCACGAAGTATTCGGTATTTCAATCTAAATTACTCAAAAAAGCCATAGTGTCTATTCCATCTGCATAGTCAGAAATTTCGGGTGCTTGTGCATAGCCAAAGGGTAAACTATTCGGAATGGTACCCCCATCGCTCACGATACACTGTATCTGATTTTCCTTATCTCGAAGGTCTTTCACCACATCCTCAATATTTTCGTATTTTTCGTAGTGCAATGTAGATATGGCCGAAAAAAGAGAAGCCTCTTCCCTGAGTAACAAATATCCATTGTCTAGGTGTTTAATGCTGTTTACTAGCAAAATAGATTTGTTGTAATCGTAATTGTTGGCGTATTTGTGGTTTTCCATTGCGAGCCTTCCCGGTTTTTCAAAAACCTGTAGCAAGTGCTCAAAAGAATAATTTTGTGGCACATAAATTTTGGTTACATTTCTACAACCTAAACCAAAATAGTAAAATACGTCTTTTGCCAATGCTTCTAATGCTTCAGTAGTTTCGTCTCCTTTTAGCACTGCACAAGCTGTTCTGTTTCTTCGTATAATTCTTGGCTTTTCCCTAAAATAATAATCAAAATGGCGGGCTGTATTGTCAGAGCCTGTTGCTATCAAAACATCTATTTCTTTTAAATTTTCTGCAAAATTGATGAAGTCGTTAAAACGGGGTTCAGCTTTTATGAGTTGTGAGGCAAGGTATTTTATTAAATAAGAGTCTGCCGTACTAAGCTTGGCTTTCAGAATATGTCCACTTATCAGTATACACAACATATCATGAAAACCAACCATTGGAATATTTCCTGCCATTATGGTTCCTACTATTTTAGGCTTTGAAGCATTGGATATTGGGTATTGTGCAATCCAGTCTTCGAGCGTATTTTGGTCTAAAAACTTCAGTATCCCCTTAAAAGCATGTAGCACACTTTCTTTGGTAAACCAGGTATTTCTATTGTACGCGTTGAACCAAAGTTCGTCAAAATGCTCACTTTCATTGGTTCCGTTTATTAGTTGCTCTATGTTCGCACCCAATTGGGTAAAAGCCTCAATGCGTGCTTGTTGGGGTAGTTTTTCCATTTAATATTTTTTACTTATCAAATTTAATATCATCTCAAAACCAATTAAGTAAATTTAAGTCCTAGTTTAAGGTAAAGCAGCTTGCCGTTAAACAAAATGGCAATTAACTTTGTTGAAAGTTGAAAATTATTTAGAAAAAAACATAAATCAAGATAATTATGGCAATAATGATCACCGATGAGTGCATAAATTGCGGAGCATGCGAACCTGAATGCCCAAACACTGCTATTTATGAAGGCGGTGTTGAGTGGACTTGGGGAGGCGGTACCAACCTTAATGAGGTTGAAATGGAAGATGGTACAGTGCTCTCTGGAGAAGATGAGATGGAACCTGTCTCAGATGAATTTTACTATATTGTATCTGATAAATGTACTGAATGCATGGGTTTCCATGAGGAGCCCCAATGTGCAGCAGTTTGCCCTGTAGATTGCTGTGTGGAAGATCCCGATATGAGAGAGAGTGAAGAAGAGCTCCTAAATAAAAAAGCTTGGATGCACGGAGAATGATCAGCATTTGATTAAAAAAGAGGCCCTCAAAATTTTGAGAGCCTCTTTTTTTGTAGGCTACCAAGCCATCAATCGAGTGGGATATTATCTACATTAAGCACGCCTGTTTGATAATCTAAAATCATTTTTTGGAAAAGTAAAGTGTATGAAGCTTGAGCCTTGTCAACAGAAGCTTGTATAAAGGTGTTAGAAGAATTGGTCAGTTCTATGATGTTGCCTAAACCGATGTTGTACCTTTCGGTCTGCGTATCCGTAGCAAGTTTGGCCGCATCGTACTGAGAAGAAGCCGACTCATAGCTAGCTAATGCAGCTTCGTAATTTTGTAATGCCGTTTGAATGTCTCTAAAAATGGTACTCTCTAAGTTTTCGATATTCAATTGTGCATTTTCGCGCTGTATTTTGGCCCTTACAACGTTGGTCCTATTATCAAACTTACTAAATATAGGGATATTTAAGCGCATGCCTATAGTAGTACTAGGGTTTCTGTTACCTATCTGATCACCGAAAGTTACTTTTTCAAATCCTACCACTTCACCCCCATCGTCGTAAAGTGGATCTTGAGCTGTACTATTGTAATAGGAATCATATTGGGCAAATGCCTCTAATCTCGGATAGTACGCAGCTTTGGCCACTTGTACCGCATAATCGCCTGCCTCTTTAAGCTGCCTAAACTGCTTTAAATCTGGTCTGTTCATCAATGCCATATTGTACAAGTCTGCTAGCTGATAGTTTTCTACTTGGTAGTTATCCACATTTTGACTGGGCGGTAACACTTCAAAAATTGTCATTGGATCCAGCATGAGTGTTTGTGCCAAAATAGACTTATCGTTCTCTAATTGATTGATCGCTTGTACTTCTGCCAATTCTAAACTTTTAATTTGCGCCTCTAAGTTAAACTGGTCTCCTTTAAAAGTGATTCCTGCCTCAACAAAGGCGGCAATTCTTTCAAGCTGCTTCTTTTGGGCTGCAATGTTATCTTGGGCTATTCTTACCAACTCTTTGTCTAGCAACACAGTAAGGTATTGTTGGGCCACATTAAACATCACATCCTGCTCTGTTCTATCGATAAGATTTTGCTGCGCCGAAAAATTAATCTTAGCCTGCTTTAAGTTATTGATATTTCTAAATCCATTAAAAACCGTAATATTGGCCGATAGCTGAGGAAAAAAATCAGATGAGGTGGTATTGATCAATTCTAACTGCTGCGGAATAAAGGTAAGACCGCTCATATATCTGTACTGCGCGAAAGCAGAGGCAGAAGGAAGGAACTGACCGACTGCATTGAGTTTTTCTGCTTGGTTTACCACAAGGTTGTTTTTTTCGGTCTTAAGGATGATGTTTTCTTTTAAAGCCCTGTTGATTGCCTCTTGAAAAGTCAGTTTCATTACCTCTTGGGCCTTGGCACCGGTAATCACCCAAACGCAAAGTATTAAAAAGAGGATGAAAAACTTCAACTGCAAATTTATTGTCTTCCTTGTCCTATACATTTCTCCGTGCATGATATTATCGATTATCTTATTTTTCATTAAAAAGTTATATGAATATCATGCCACCTTTTAAATAACTGACTATCAGCACTTTATAAAGTAAATCCATTTTAATACTGTCCGCTGGCGGGCAATTTTGTTCGTTGCGGTACAGATAAATTAAAGTAATAAAAACAGTATTTTTTGGTTGATATGCTAAGAAGTGCACGTTTTAATAAATCATTTTTTTTACTATGGATCAGCGCCTAAGCAAAGAAGACCTGAACGAGTTTTTGAACCAAGCACAAAAAGTGGCCGAAAAGCTTCCCGAAAAAATAAACAGCAACCCAGAAAATGCAGGAAATGGCTTGGTAAAATTGGTTCTTACCTTAGTAAACCTCATCCGCGAACTGATGGAAAAACAGGCCATAAGACGCATAGAGGCCGGCTCACTCAGCGATGAAGAAATAGAAAAGGTAGGCCTCACTTTTATGAAATTAGAAGAGAAAATGGAAGAGCTCAAAACCTATTTCGATCTCGACGATAAAGATTTGAATTTAGATCTAGGCTTTTTAAAAGTTAAATGATGGAATAGCGTAATGCTTAACTTACATAAATACCTCTGCAAAACTTTCAGAAATAAGTTATGGAACTTAGTAAAAGCTAGTTTTTAGAGTTATATTTTTGCGGAATACGTTTACAACAATCATAGTGCTGTATATCAAGACCAGCGTTTTCGCCCATCCATACCCATAGCTTGATTTAAACACTTTGGCAAACAAGGATAATCAAAATCGAATTATTTGAACTCCGCAGCATCCGATAATATGGTTAGTTGTTTTTTTAAATACGACTTTATGGGCATAAGCCAAGTCTTAAGCGAAAAATATTTAATAAAGCCATTAAAATGTCAAAATTTTTACTACTACACAAAAATGATTTTATAGTGTCATCCCTACCGGGATTTTTACG
>CAKZMZ010000628.1 GCA_937129345.1 uncultured Thalassovita sp.
AGTTAAGTAACGAATGAGTGATTTTTGATTCCAAACAATTGTCTTTTGCAGTAGGCAACTCAAGTTTAGAAGTACAAAGCCTTGTGCCGCCTAAAGATGTAAAAGTGACTTTTTCTGCTTATACCATTAATAATGGCAACAACACAGATGTTTACATGGTAGATAGCGAAAGTGGCGATTTTAAGGCTATAACTAATTCGCCATGTTGCTACGACGAGCCCGAAGGTATTTTCCCAGATGGCAAATATACCTGCGTAGAACATGCGCCAAGTGACAAATCTGCTTGGCCTTTATTGGATCTTTATAAATTGAAGTTGGATGGCTCGGGTGAAATGCAGAGACTGACTTATTTTACAGAATACAAAGGATACAAAGCAAGCCAAGGAGTTGTTTCTGACGACGGTAAATATCTTTGCTTCCAGATAGGAAAAGATGGACAAGAAGCAGGCGTAGGTTTCGGCTTTTACATTATGGATTTGGAAAAAGCCGCCAAACATTTAGGAGATTTCAAAACTTACGATGAATAAGCAATAGAATTATGGCTTTTCTTCTAGCTTTACCGCAGCATCTTAACATTTAAAGAAAAGCACCATGGTAGGTCCTGATAAGAACACCCGGTTCCCCCTTGAACATTACGACAGATTGTGTTTTTTGAAGAACATCATAACTAATCCACAGATTATTGTAGGTGACTATACCTATTACGATGATTTTGAAGATGTGATGAACTTTGAAAAAAATGTAAAGTACTTATTCGATTTTATAAACGATAAACTAATTATTGGCAAATTTTGCATGATTGCCTCGGACGTAAAGTTTATCATGAACGGCGCAAACCACTTAACCGACGCCGTCTCTACCTACCCTTTTGCCATATTTGGTAATGGCTGGGAGAATGCTATGGAGGGAAAAGCTTACCCACAAAAAGGCGATATTGTAATTGGTAACGATGTTTGGATTGGACACAACGCTACCATTATGGCTGGAGTTACCATCGGCGATGGAGCGATCATCGCTACTAACTCTACCGTAGTTAAAGATGTAGCGCCTTACTCAGTAGTAGGCGGCAACCCTGTAAAGGAAATCAGAAAAAGGTTTGATCAAGAAAAAATTGACAAACTCTTAAAAATACAATGGTGGAATTGGAACATAGAAAAGATTACCCAAAATCTAAAAAACTTAATGAGCAATGATATTGGTGCACTAGAAAAAAGCTAAAGCACGGAACAGTAGTAGCAGATCAACAAATATGGTTTTGCAAGGGCTTACTCATCATCGTCAAGACCCTGCCTTTTTTGAAAGCGATCATGAATAGAAGATGGTTTTTTGTACCTTTCGTTGATGGATGTTCTTTGGTTGCTTTCTTTATCTGCGGACTTACTTTTTATATTAGAAGATTTATTTTCTTTGGATACCTCTGTTTCGGACTTTGCCGCACCTGCTGCAGTTGGTTTGTCTTTCATCATCTGATCAAAGTGTTGCTCGTAGCTCCAATCGATATTAGAAGAAACCATACCTGAACCATCCTGAAAGGAAGAAAACCTAAAAGAGGATTTATCGGCCAGCTTTTTAATTTTACCCAGCGTTTTGTTCATGAAGTGGTTCAGTTCAGCGATTACTTTCTTCCTTCCGTGCTCCATGCGCTCTATTTCTTCTTTTTTGATTTGCACCTTTTGATCGGTAGCAGCAATTCTGTCTCTACAATACTTTTCGGTTTTCTCTAATATCTTTTGTGCCTTACTCCTCGCCTCCTTCATCAATCTTTCAGCTTGGAACCTACCACGGTTAACAATTAGTTCGGCTTCTTTTTCCGCATTGGCCTTTGTACGTTCGTTGATTACTTTTCCATCTTCTAGTGCCTGAAAAAGCTTACCTTCCATGTCCCTATAGCGCGCAAGTTCATTGTTAAGCTGTACTATTTGATTATTTAAAGAGCGGTTCTGATGCTTTAGTTTTTCAAATTCATTCGATAGCTCATGTAAAAAGCTAGAGACCTCTTCATTCGAAATTCCGCCAATTGTTTTTTTAGAAAAAACTTTATGTCTGATATCCTGCGGCAGCAGTTCCATAAATAGGTAGTTTGGTTTAATGTAAGTTCTGAGTAATTTACAATCTGAAAGATAAAAATTTATTCTCCAAAAAATACAGTAAATTCTCCAAAAAATTAAGGATTTTATTATTTGCCTAAGATTTGGCTAATCCTACCCTCGTTAAACTGCAAACCCCAAGTAGATATGGTGTTGTCGTCGCTTGCAGAAATAAGTTGGTCTATGGGCACATTTTCAGGTACTTTATTATTAGAAAGCCACAATAGCTTATTTACTGAGGTACCGTGTCCGGCATGTCTTGCTTTGTCAATTACTTTTAACAAACGAAAAGTATCTGCGTGCCAAACCTTAATGGATTTGTCTTTACTGCAAGTAGCAAAATAGTTTCCGTTAGGGCTGTAAACCACATCATTAATGGTGTACATGTGCCCGACTATTGAATTAAAAGATTCATACATTTCCGCTACATTCCATACTTTAAGGTGGGCATCCCTACCGCCACTTACCAAAAATTTACCCTCCGGAGAATAGGTCAAGCTAAAAACAGAATTGCCGTGTGCATTAGAAATCTCTTGTAGAAGTTGTAGACCCTCGGTGGCAAAAATGCGGATGGCATGGTCACTGTAACCCGCTGCAATGCTTTTACCTGTTGGCGAAATGGCCAACCTACGCAAAGACTTTGAACTCAACTTTTGTTTTGCCAATACATTTCTATGTTCAGCATCGATTACGAGCAACTCACCGTTGCCTGTGCCTGCATAGATTTTTCCTGCTATGTATTTTATATCGAAAATGGCTGCATCGGTAAGTTTCAGTGAGGCTATTTCTTTATTTTCATATAAATCAATAAAATGGATGCCTTCTGTATTTTGCCCTACCAAGAGTTGATGCTTATCGGGCATGTAGCACATGGCATAAACCGTATTGGGCACTTTGGCGATAAGCTTGCCTTTATCGGGATCGTTTAAATCCCAAGCCACTACCAACCCATCGGATCCTGCCGAATAAAACACAGCAGCATCATTACTTTTTTCTAATGCAAAAATAGAATTTCTGTGCCCTGTAAACATGGCAGTTTTTTGTACTTCTATGGCGGTTTGTGGTTTCATAAATTTATGCGAATCAGTTTATACAAAAGTAAACACTATGGCGTAGAGCAAAAAACAACTTTAATTTAGCATATTTGAAAGGAAGCTCAGGGATTTATTAAGTTGAAAATCGTTTCAATACAGAGAGTTATATCACTTCAACAAAAAAAAATACCGACCATGCCTACTAAAGATAAAATACTAAAGCTGGAAAAACTTAAAACATTACGTGCAATATGGAAACAGGCAAATGAGAAAGTGGTTTTTACCAATGGCTGTTTTGATATTGTACACCTCGGGCACATAGACTATTTAGAAAAGGCAGCGGCATTGGGCAATAGATTGATCATAGGGCTAAATACAGATGCCTCTGTAAGCAAATTAAAGGGGCCTGAACGGCCTGTAAATTCAGAATATGCTCGTGCGAGAATGCTGGCAGCTTTGGCCTTTGTAGATGCAGTGGTACTTTTTGCCGATGATACTCCGCTGCATTTGATAGAAACGCTCACACCAGATATTTTGGTAAAGGGCAATGATTACACCGTTGAACAGATTGTAGGTGCCAAACACGTATTACAACACGGTGGAGAAGTCAAGACCGTAGACTTGGTAGAAGGATTTTCAACAACTTTGCTTATAGAGAAAATTAAGAAAGCAGGCTCTTTATAATTTTAAAAAGAAATTGATGGCAATGATTATTTAAGTAAAGCTTCATTTGACCATCAATTTCAATCTTTAATACTTTTAAACTCCGTTGGGCAAGGTATACAGATAAAGGCCATCAGGTCGAACGGCAATAAATTTATCATCAGTTATCCAGCAATTTACATTGCTACTCTCAGGTTCTGATAAAATCAATGTACCATTAGGTCGATTTTGATCAAATAAATAAAAGCCATCTCTAGCGCCATTTTGCTCATCAAAAAAATTCTGATAAACAATACTCGGCTTTGCAGCTAGATTTTGGCCTGTTATGGCTGAAATGGATTTACGCTGCATCTCTTGCTCTTCAAATAGAATACTCCCGTTTTCGTAAACCCTCAATTTAGATAAACTAGGAAACTCATCAGAAGAAATGGCACGGATTTCCATCCCTTTAAAGTCATCTTCTAAGAGTTCGTTTTCTCGGGTCTCCAAATTGTATCTGTACAACCTTGTTGGAGAAAAACCATCAGAAGGGTTAATGGAATAGAAAAAGGCAGTTCCGTCAGGCGAAAGTTCATACTCATAAAGGTAATTGTCAAAAGCAATCAGTTGCTCCTTTTGCAAATCATCTACAAATAAATGCTGATAGTCTAAAACCGAAACCCGGAACAGTGTATCGTTATTCTCCCTCTTAAATTGAAACAAGAAATCCACTGGTTCTTTAGGAAAATCATACTCTACATTAGCTGTAAGGTAGAACTTATTAGGCAATTGCGGGGTAAAATCGGCAAGTTGGGTAGTATCTTTTTCTGTAGTAAGAAACACCTGGGCATTGATCAAATAACCTTCCTCCAAACGTATATCAAGCTGGTTTTCAGCCCTTACCAACATTCTATGCGGAATTTCTTCCAATGATTTTACCGGAGGGGCAATAGTTGGTTTTGGCCTGATCACCTCATCTTCTTCTCAAGACCAAAATAAAAAGCAAGTGATGCAATAGCAGAAAAAATAGTTTCTAGTAAAATTCATAATTCAGTTTTATTTGACACTTATTATTAGGTACAAAGTAAAAATGTATACCACTGAATTTAAAGCTAAATGTATTTTTTTCATGACCTAAGGTATTAGGTAGACCAATAAAGCGTCTACTTCATTACTTATCTTATTAAAAGAATATTGCCTTATTGCTTTTTGGATATTAATTTTGATGCATTATTACTTTTTTAATTCAGATTATTTTTTTCTGAAAATTTTAATCCATGGAAGCAACTAAATTTCAACCAAAAAATTCGGGTAAAAAGCAGATTTTCAACAATCCTTTACTCGAAAGCCTGACTAGAACGCACATATCGATTCCACTCACTATTTTTTATGGGATCTCTGCCTACTTAATGTATTTGGGCTTTACTGCCTCATCACTACACCCACTTACAGTAGTTGGTGTATTCGTGTTTGGTTTCTTACTTTTTACTTGGATCGAATATAATGTGCATCGCCACGTGTTCCATATGTTGCCTACTACCAAACTAAAAGAAGAAATACAGTACAAATTTCATGGAGTACACCATGAGTACCCCAAAGACAAAGCTAGACTGGCCATGCCACCGTTAGTAAGTGTTATTTTGGCCACCATACTTTTTTACGGTATTCAGTTTGTGATCGGTGATTATGTTTATGCATTTTTACCTGGCTTTTTGTCTGGATATGCCAGCTATTTAGCAGTACATTATATTGTACATGCCTTTAGACCGCCCAAAAACTTGTTTAAAGTACTGTGGGTACATCATGGTATACACCATTACAAAGAAAACGACAGGGCATTTGGTGTGTCTTCTCCCCTTTGGGACTACATTTACAGAACCATGCCTAGAACGTAATAATTAAGAAATTAGATTATTTTGAAAAGCCGCTTTTGACAAGCGGCTTTTCTTTTTTTATAGGTACTTGAGTTGTATATTTCGCAGTGTAAGCACTTACAGCAAAAATGTAATATTTGCTTTTCCTATTTTTTAAAATTGAATTTTTACAGTCAGTTTTATCTTTTTAAGCCCGAGCAAAAACATCGATCATTCAAAAAAAACAAAAACTTATATGCAAGCTTTTTTAGAGACCAATAAAGACCGATTTTTAGAAGAACTTTTCGAACTCCTTAGAATACCTTCTGTAAGCACTGATAAAAAGTACAAAACAGATGTGATCAAAGCAGCCAATTTTCTTAAGGATAAACTTATTGAAGCAGGCGCAGAAAATGCAGAATTATGCGAAACTCCAGGGAACCCCATAGTTTATGCAGATAAAATAGTTGATAAGGACCTGCCAACTGTATTGGTTTATGGCCATTATGATGTACAACCCGCTGACCCTCTGGACTTGTGGAAATCGCCGCCTTTTGAGCCTGAAATTAGAGATGGTAAAATTTATGCACGCGGTGCCTGCGATGATAAAGGCCAAACCTACATGCATGTAAAAGCTTTTGAGGCCATGATGCAAAACGGTGGTGTACCCTGCAATGTAAAGTTTATGTTAGAGGGCGAAGAAGAAATCGGTTCTGAGCATTTAGAATGGTTTGTAAAAAACAATAAGGAAAAAATTGCCGCAGATATTATCTTAATTTCTGATACTGGTATAATAGCCAACGATGTGCCCGCTATAACCGTAGGCTTGCGCGGTTTGAGTTACGTAGAAGTAGAAGTTACCGGACCCAATAGAGATTTGCACTCGGGCCTATATGGCGGTGCCGTGCCCAATCCAATAAATGTACTTACCAAAATGATTGCCTCTTTGGTTGATGAGAATGGTAAGATTACCATACCCGGTTTTTACGACAAGGTAGCTGTATTGAGCGAAGAAGAACGCGCCGAACTTGCCAAAGCACCATTTAGCTTAGAGCAATTTAAAAAGGATATAGGCCTAAAAGATATTGAGGGAGAAGCCGGTTTTACCACTCCAGAACGGGTTTCTATAAGACCAACCTTAGACGTTAATGGCATTTGGGGAGGTTATATGGAAGAGGGCGCCAAAACGGTAATTGCTAGCAAGGCCAATGCTAAGATTTCTATGCGTTTGGTACCCGATCAGGATCCAGATGAAATTACCGAGCTGTTCACCAAACACTTTGTATCCATTGCGCCAAATAGTGTTTCTGTAAACGTAACGCCTCACCACGGTGGTATCCCTGCCGTAGTACCTACAGATTCTGTAGCTTACCAAGCAGCCAGTAAAGCTATGGAAACTACCTTTGGTAAGGTACCAGTCCCGATTAGAGGCGGAGGCAGTATTCCTATTGTTGCCATGTTTAAGCAAGAACTAGGATTAGATTCCATTTTAATGGGCTTTGGTTTAGATAGCGACGCCATACACTCACCCAATGAACATTACGGAGTCTTCAACTTTATGAAGGGCATAGAGACCATACCTTACTTTTATAAGTACTTTGCGGAGATGTCTACAAGTTAGTCTTACAGATATGTGGGAAGGCTAGTGTAATAAAATATGTTTTTCGGATTTTGCAATCCTAGATAAACAACATTATATATTTTGTGTTCTGTAAACTAAAAATTTATGTAATACACCTAGCCTTCTGATTTACTTTTCTAAAATCCAAAGTTCATTGGCTATTTCAACACCTAACAAACCTTGGTGTTTTTTAAAATAGTATTTTCTTTCATTGTATGTTAGCTCGCCAACTTCATAAAAAATAGTCTCTCCTAAAACCACAGAGTCTACAAGTGTAAATTCGTTGTAATACATAGGCCAAATGATGACCGATAGCTCATAAAAATCATCTTCTGCATAATCCAGAACCCATACTTTTAAAAATTCAGTTTTCCCTGCATTCGACATTTCCATTGATAGTTCGTATTTTATTTGGACGTCTTCATATTGGTAATTTTCAACGATTTGCTCTGTATCTTTGTAATATTTGTTGATACCGAATAATAGGCCGGGGTCAGTTTCATAAAGCTGATTTTCTAGCGTTCGAGTAGAATCTATTAGGCTGAAAGTAAGGCTTTCTCCTCTACTGTTCTTGTAAATCACTTGTTCTCCAACAGGAAGCCATTCGCGGGAAGTTATTTCTAAAAGCTCTGTACCATCTTGAAAAGTACCTCCACAACCGGTAGAAATAAAAAGAGTGAGAACTACCAACAAAAATTGCAGTATTTTTAGATTTAATAGGCAATTCTTACTGTGTTTCAAATTTCCATACCTATCTAATTTCTTAGCTTGCGCCTGAGTGAAATTAGCTACTGGTACGCCATCTAAATCCGAAAAAATGAAATCTTTCATGTTGATTCTTTACACGACTAGACTATTTACCCTCCACAAAAAATCTATCTACTTCAGCATTAAGCACCTTACCATCAGAAAACTCTAATTTAAAGTTTAATGATTGATCCATTGTACTATCAGGTTGATTGGTCAGTTGAAGTATAAAACCTGCACCGTAATACCCAAACAACCATAAATCTTCGTTTTGTCTCGCTATAAAATCAAGTACAGTAGTGCGAGCATCAAAATCTACTACTTCAAAAAGTTCGGTCACATCTGTATTGCCTCATAGGTTTTATCTTGGATATAAATTGCTTTACTAGAGCTGATCTCTACCTTACTAATTTTTTGGGTAGGTTCCGGCTTAGGTGGACTGCAGGCCATGGCACTATTAATAAGGCCAATGTTTTGCAGTGCCAGCTCGCTGTACTCCATATCACTTATAAAAACCCTAACTGCTGCCTCAGAGTAAATACTTGAGGTATTTTGCTGGAAGCTCCCCTCTTTAGCACTACCTATTGTTGCATTTATCACCGTAATCGTAGATTCTAAAAGCTCAAAAGGCCCACAATCAACCGAACAAGAAAAAGGCAGATGCACAAAGCAAAATAACAGAATGCTTGCATTTAATCTTTTCTTAAGATTCTGCATAGATTTATAACTAAACTAAACATGGTTCAGTTTTCTTGTCAATTCTATAAAGAACCTAACAAGCTTTATTCGCTACCACTCACGTAATCTTTTAAATACAAGTATTCTTCGGTAAGCTTACCTTCTTTGGCAATGGTGGCCCTTTCTATCATACCTGTACTTTTCTTTTTAAACAACTCGGGCAGTACGTGTTCTATCAGCATAGTACCAAAGGCATTAGAGGCATCTCTTGGCAGCTCATTGGGCAGGTTATCTACTGCCATAACGGTAATATTATTGACCGACGAAAATGCTGGCACCACCTGTTCGCCTTCTTTATTATAATCGTAAAAAGGATTATCTATAGATGAGGGCTTTCTTGTAGATGGAATAGAACCATCGATATCGCAGGTGATATCGGCCACTACCTTAACAGAAAATGCTGGTTGCCGTGCATCTTCTCTGGTAAAGAGTACTGGAGCGGCAGGATCCCAATAGGCTCCGGCTATAAGTAAGTCACCATTTTGGGCATATTTTAAAAAATCGCCTTCATATTCTTCGGGATTCTCAAAAAAGTGCTTTAAGTTAAATCGCTTACCTTCTTTGTGTTTGTTGTAAGCGTTTACTTCTAGTTGGGTATATACTGCTGAGTCAAATTTCTTATTAAGAAAATCAGTATTATTCACTTTTTTAATTTGCATGCCATCTAAAATCTCCATAGCTCCTTGGGCTACCCTACCGCCCCCTGTAAGTATGATTTTGGTATTGCCCAATGATACCTTGGCAAACTCGCCCTTCACCTCTTCTAAATCGAAGCATTTATGGGCAGGTTTTAGCTCAAAAGTGTTATTTCTTAAGCCCCAGGCCCTAATGCCATTGTAGGCCCCCACCAAACCAGCATAGCGTCCGAAGGCAATAACCCTTTGGTTCTTAGCATCTGTAAGTGTTTCGTAATCAGTAAGTTCTATTCTATTGTTTAAGATAGAAATGAGCAGATCGCGATTATACGATTGCTTCTTTATGGTATGCGAGAAAAAGAAATAATGTTTCTTGGCAATCAGGTCCTCAATGGGTACTTCTTTTATGCCAAATAGCACGTCGCAGTGAGATACATCTTCCACGACTTCTATGCCTTGTTTTGCATACTCAGAGTCTTTATAACACCTGATCGGACTCTTCTGCACGTATATCTCAACTTCAGGAAATTTTTCTGTAACCAAGGCGCATTGTTCAGGAGTTAATGCAACACGTTTGTCTACCGGTATTTTCCCTTCCCTAATAATTCCAATTTTCATCTCAGCAATTGTAAAATTTAAATAAGCACATTTAGTTAGTATACCCTTTTCTAATTAGTAAGCTTATATATTGGCTACAATAATAGCCAACTCAAAACCCAGCCGATATTGAATGCGCTAAATTCATGAATTTAAATAATTTTTAAAACCTAATCTTCAAGAATTATTCAATAATTCTCCTAGCTTTGCAGGCATAATATCTCACCAAAAAACAAAACACTATGGCAAGTAACAGAACATTTACTATGATCAAACCTGATGCTTTCGGCGAAGGGAATTGTGGCGCTATTGTAAAGATGATAGAAGAAGCAGGTTTTAGGATAGTAGCTGCCAAGGTTACTAAACTTACTCAAGAGCGCGCAGGGCAGTTTTATGCTGTGCACAAAGAGCGCCCGTTTTATAAAGACCTTTGCAACTATATGAGCTCAGGGCCTATTATGGCAATGATCCTTGAAAAGGACAATGCAGTGGCTGATTTCAGAAAGTTTATCGGGGCTACCAATCCGGCTGAAGCTGAAGAAGGCACTGTGAGAAAGTTATTCGCAAAATCTATAGAAGCGAATGCCATACACGGTTCTGACTCTGACGAGAACGCTGCGATTGAAGGCAGTTTCTTCTTTTCTAAAACAGAAGAGTTTTGATGATATTTTTCGCCCACGAACCAATTCGTGGGCAGTTTTTCTACTTCCACTTTACGTTTACTAATTTGGCATTTATGCCCTCTTCCTTAAATTGCTCTAACCAAAAAAGCTGTTGGGCCGAGAGGGTATCATTGGGAGATTTTACCTCTACAAAGCAATAGTCTTGCTCATCCCAAACCAACAAATCTGGAAAGCCTTTAGAATTGTCTTTTAGGTTTTTGCACATTGTAAGCAGTGTTTTCTCCAGCTTACAAATGGGTACTTTGTTAAGCATATATTCTAACATGGGCCAAAGGTCTTCGAACCAACCAATAAGTGGATTGACTATTCCGTATTTTTCCTGAAAAGTATTTTTCAGATAGTGTTTACATTTTTTGGCTTGCTGTAATAGCCCCAATCTGTCTTGTATTGCCCCTGCCCTAAGTAATAAAAAGTTTTCGGTAAATAAATCGTCGGGGCTTCTCTGAAAAGGATGATGCAGTCCGGTGTGTTCCTCATCAAAAACGATATCCCAAAACAAAAGCCCCCACAAGGTCCTCCAGATAAAGTTTTCAGCAAAAAAACCTTGCATACCTTTTTTTTCAAACCATTCTAAAACACCCATTTCTACATTATACTGCCACGCTTGGTCTATAGAAATTACTTCAGCCTGTTTTTGAAATTGCGTTGTGCTTTTGACCAATCGCTTGCCTGAGCCTACTTTATCTATAAAATCTTTGGCAAAGTATTTTTCATTGGCATTTTCGGGCGCATTGATGATCTCTAAGCATAAATCTACCGCCTCTTGATTATGGCCTAATTTTTTAAGTATTCTCACACGGCGTTCTCGGGCAGGTGCCTTTTTAGTTTTAGCGTAAATGAGTAAGGCTTCTTCTGGGCATCTTGCTTGTTCTAAAAACTGCCCACTACGTATGATCAATCTGTCTAATAAAGGTTCGGCCGGCAAACTCAAAGCAGGAAGGTTAGAAAGCCATGTTTGTAAAAGTTCGAAATAATCTAGCGGCGTCTCTGTGTTTCTCAATGCTTTAAAATACTTGTAAGCCAAAGCCATCAGCAGTTTATCTTCCGCTTCTTGCCTATTCTCAAAAGTGGCGGTCAAGCGCGACTCATCCACTTTCTCAAATTTTAAGTTGCCAATGTCGCGAATTACAAATTGGCTCATGTCCATATCGAGTGAGCCAAAATAAAGGAACTGCAACATAAGTGCCTCATCCACAAAATTTTGCTTTATAATAGGCTCTTCTCTAAAAATTTGCCATAGTTCCTGTTCGGGTAGGTTATGTGCAAGGTACTGAACCAAAGCAGCCTTATAAAGCGTACTTAAACCTCGCTTAGGAAAATCGAAGTATGCCAAGAGGGAGAGCAATTCGCCCCGGGTATACAATTGCAAGATATCCTCTACTTCGTCTTCGTGAGGCCCTACTGTCTCAGAAAATCCCTTTTTTATCAGTTCTTGCAAGCGCTGTTGTATGTAGCTTATTTCGGGATATACAAACTTGCTAAATCTAAAATATTTGCCCTTTCGGTTCTGTAATCTTAGATAAAGGCACTGAGCATCTGTAGAGAGATTTTTAAACTGCTCAATATAATACAATTCTTTATCTGATAGTAAGCCAAGGTATTTGCTTTCTATAACAGATAATAGGTGGTGGTAATAGGTGTGGTAGTACTTTTCAGGAAGAAGCTTTTTTTCGTGCACTTATATATCCTCGCTTTAGGTTCAATATGCTAAACATTGGTACTGAAAACAAAGCTCTAATTTAAAAAGATAAACCTCTGAACAAAAAAAATGAGCGTCTAAAGAAACTACCTTAAACGCTCACTTTAAATAAAATATGTTATGTCAATCTAAATTCTTTACCATGTAACCTTCTGCAAAGAAACGATATTGGTCATATATAGAACGAACTGCTCTCTTTAGATAGCGATCATTGTTAAAGTCTTTATTGCCAAAAACACCCGAGGCATAACCTTGCCAAATTACCCTTCTTTTCTTGCGGTCGTGTAAAAGCACTAATAATGTACCTTTTCTCAATTCGTACTCGATTGGATCGTAGTCTTCGTCTATGTTTTCCCTTTTTGCCCAAGCCTCAATGTCAGGCTGATTGTAACCCATAAAACCAAAATCCTCAAAAAACATTCTATAAGATACCAGTAGGTTGGGCTTTCTTTCTGTGTATTTGTATCCTTGTAGCTTCATTCTGTATTTGATGGCATCCTCAATAATAGGATTGAATACCTCAGGATTCTCGCTGTTGTCTCCCTGATCAACAAATGTAAAGGTCTTGTACTTTCTAAATTTGCCATGATAGCTATAGTCTGACTCAATGAGGTAATCTTTTGAACTGTTGCAACTAGCAAGAAATGTGATTACCAGAAACAATGCAATGCTGGAGTTTTTCATGATGGTAGTGTAAATTTTTACGAATACAAATTTTGTGGTAAATAATTAAAATGTTGTGTTGTCAGAGGATTCAAAAATGTTTATCTGTATAGGCTAAAAAATTGAAAATGAACTTAAAGCTTTTCAATTTAATTATAAATCTCCTAATTATTTAATTAGATGTAAGCAACAATTGTTTAGAGAAGTATTTTTTAGCGTTGTTAAATGAAATTTAATACAAGATTGATAAATTTCAAAAAATACCTACAAAGTAATTATACAGCCTATTATTAAAGCTAATTATTTTTTACAACAATGCACATCCGTTAGGCTAGAAAAATTTTCGGCAAATCTACTTTCATCAGAACTGCATCTTAACTCAAGATACTTCTGAAAAAAAATAAATATCCAAAAACTATAAGTTAAATTCAGAATTATACCTTATAAAATTCTGCTAATTGCAAAGTTTTAATAAATTGCGTACATATAAAACCAAGCAGTTAAATCTTTAAGTTCTTATGGGAAAAACGGGGGAAGCAGAATACTGGATCAATAAATTTGGTATGACCAAACATCCTGAAGGAGGTTTTTTTGTCGAAACGTACAAATGTAATGAAATCGTAAAACAAGCTCATTTACCAAGTCGCTACAATGGCGATAGATCCCTAGCAACTGGCATCTACTTTTTAATTACACAAGACGATTTCTCCTCTTTGCACAGAATCGCTTCTGATGAAATGTGGCATTTTTATGCTGGCAGCCCTCTTACGGTTTACGCTTTTAAGGGGAAGGAGTATTTCGAGATCACATTAGGAAGTAATGTTGAAAAAGGCGAGGCCTTTCAAGCAGTAGTACCTCATGATTTTTGGTTTGGCTCAAGAATTAATGTAAAAACAGGTGGCTTTGCTTTAGTAGGGTGTACCGTTTCGCCCGGTTTTGATTTTGAGGATTTTGAACTCGCAAAAAGGGATAAATTGCTGCAAGAATACCCACAACATACCGAATTAATTCAATCACTCACAAGAAGATAAACATAAGAAAATGAGAAATTACCAAGCAGCGAAAGACAGGTACGAACAAATACCTTACAACAGATGTGGTAATAGTGGCTTAATGCTACCGGCGGTTTCTTTAGGTCTATGGCATAATTTCGGTGGTGTAGACAGTTACGAAAACGGCCGTGATATGGCCCTAAGGGCTTTTGATATGGGCATTACCCATTTTGACCTTGCCAACAACTATGGCCCGCCCCCCGGATCTGCTGAAGAAAATTTCGGCAAAATGCTCAAGCAAGATTTAGGTATTTACAGAGATGAACTCATTATATCTAGTAAAGCCGGATACAGAATGTGGCCGGGGCCTTATGGCGAATGGGGGTCTAGAAAATATTTGATTGCTAGCTTAGATCAAAGTCTTAAACGAATGGGGCTTGAATATGTAGATATTTTTTACTCGCACAGACCAGATCCTGATACACCATTAGAAGAAACCATGGGGGCATTGGATAGCATAGTAAAACAAGGCAAAGCGCTTTATGTGGGTATTTCTAGCTACACACCCGAACAAACCAAGCAAGCCGTAAAAATCTTAAAAGAACTCGGTACGCCGTGTTTAATACATCAACCCAGGTATTCTATGTTTGATCGTTGGGTCGAAGACGGATTACTAGATGTTTTAGAGCAAGAAGGCATAGGTTGCATTCCTTTTTCGCCTCTAGAGCAAGGTTTGCTTACCAACAAATACCTCAAAGGGATTCCTAAAGATTCGCGCGCGGCCAAATCTTGGGGATTTTTACAAAAAGATCAGGTCTCAGTAGAGAATGTAGAAAAAGTGAGAAAGCTTAATGAAATTGCCTCTGCTAGAGGTCAAAGCATGGCACAAATGGCATTAAGCTGGATCTTAAAAGATCAAAGAATCACTTCGGTATTGATCGGTACTAGTTCTGTAAAGCAGTTAGAAGATAGTGTAAACTGTTTGAAAAATCTTGATTTTTCCAAGGAAGAACTAAAGGCCATTGAAGATATTCTTCAATAAAGAGTGATTCCACATTTTTATTTTAATAGAAATAGGGCTCTTTGGGCAAATTAAAAACTTATGTCAAAAGAACCCTTTTTTAAATACTTGACAGGTTCCATTACCTTAACAATCAATTAAATAAGCGCAGAAAAATTCAATAATGTTATTCCAAAAGCTGGTTCGCAAAGTTTTTTCCCCTGTTTTATTGGTTCGAAACAATGCCTCCTCATAGGAATAAATTAAACATGTGTATTAGTTAAATCGAAAGCATGAAACTGAAAATCTTATCATTTTTTATCATTGCATTGTTGAACGGGCTATGTGTAAGTGCCCAAAGTATCTATTATCCTTCAAAGAATGAGTGGAAAAGAATAGAAGCTTCAGAAGCCGGCTTTAGCACCAATGGCTTAAAAAAAGCGATACAATTTGCAGAAGACAACGAATATTCAGGCTCTAAAGATCTTAAGCAAGCAATCTTAAAGGGCTTTGAAAGAGAACCTTTTCATTATTTGGCAGGGCCTGTTAAAGAAAGAGGTGGCCCTGCGGGAGTAGTTTTAAAAAATGGATACATCGTTGCTTCTTGGGGAGATGTTGAAAGAGTGGACATGACATTTAGCGTAACCAAAAGCTACTTATCCACAGTGGCTGGTTTGGCTTGGGATACCGGCCTTATATCCTCATTAACAGATTCAGTAAAGGAATACGTTTGGGATGGCACTTTTGCAGGCAGGCACAACAGCCAAATCAATTGGGAGCATCTTTTAACGCAATCTTCTGATTGGAGCGGTGAGCTTTTTGGCATGAAAGACTGGGCCGACCGCCCCCCGAGAGAAGGCGACATAGACGACTGGAAAAATAGAGGCTTAAATACTCCCGGATCGGTTTTCGAGTATAATGATGTAAGAGTCAATATTTTGGCTTATTCTCTTTTACATGTTTGGAGAAAACCTTTGCCCCAAGTACTAAAAGAAAGGATAATGGACCCTATAGGCGCCTCTCCTACCTGGCGCTGGTTCGGTTATGAAAATTCATTTGTTTTAGTTGATGGCCTTAAGATGCAGTCTGTAAGTGGTGGTGGCCACTCGGGTGGCGGCGTATTCATCAACACTTTAGACCACGCTCGTTTTGGCTTACTATTTTTAAGAGATGGAAAATGGAATGGTGCACAGTTGATCTCTAAGGATTGGATAGAAAAAGCAACCACTTCTTCTAAAGCAAATGAAAGCTATGGATACATGTGGTGGCTGAATAAAGGCAGTAGAAAGTGGGAACAAGTAGATGATACAGATATTTTTTATGCAGCTGGCTTTGGTGGCAACTTTATAGTGGTAGATAAACAAAACGATTTAGTAATTGTAACAAGGTGGCTAGAGCCAAGTAAAATTGGAGAAATGGTAGGCAATGTGCTGGCGTCTTTAGACAGATAAAGGCTGCCATGACTATAAATGCTTTGACGTCATTTCGCACAGAAACGAGGGTTTGTGGCACAATCCGATTCACGTTTGCGCACAAGCTCTACGCTTCAAGCAAGCAAAGTCGCCTCATTTCTTCAATCTTTATAGAAAGCTGCTAAAAAGGCTATGATCCCAATAAAAAAGCCCTACAACAATATGCAGGGCTTTCATTTAAGTTCTCTTTTCAAAAGATATTACTGTAACTTTGCTAAATATTTTTTAGCATTATTTATCTCCTGTGCATTAGGATACTCCTCAATGATTTTTTCATAGATCATAATGGCAGAGGCCTCATCTCCAGACATTTCATAAGCAACAGCTAATTTCATTAAATATACTGGAGTAAACTCTTTGTTGGGATAGTGCTCTGTTGCCTTTTTGTACTGAGTAATGGCCTCACCTACTTGATCTTTCTCCATGTAAGCATCTCCCAATAAACAATAGGCACGTGCTTGTACTAAGTAATCATCGCTACTAAAGTCAGAAAGATATTGAACGGCTAAA
>CAKZMZ010000629.1 GCA_937129345.1 uncultured Thalassovita sp.
ATGCGTACCACTAACAATCCCCATCCGTAGCATTTCTACAGGTGGAGGGCTTACCGAAACTTGGAGTATCACTCCTGCACAAGGTGTTGGTTTTTCCAATGGCAGTGCAACCTCTGACAACCCTGTGGAAACCATAACATTTACAGAACCGGGCATTTATGATCTAAATCTTAACACAGAAAGTAATTGTGGCAATGAAAACAGCTGTGTGCGTATCGTAGTGTCTGATGTACCTACTCCAGAAAAAATCAATTTAGAAGGTTTAGACATTGCAAATTGTTCGCCTACCGAACTCGATTTATCTGCTACTACTCAAATACTGAATGTCGAAAGCTATCAGTGGCAAATTACTGGAATTAACGGAACGGCTGACCCCGTACAACCGGGTAATGCCAATACACTAAATCCTGAAGCTGTTATATTGGAAGCAGGCACTTATGAAATCTCTTTAACCATTACCAACCCTTGTGGTACTGCTACTGCCACAGAACAATTTGAAGTAGTTGATTTTGAAGTACCTATCATTGCACCTGCCATCCCTGAAATATGTGTGGATGAAACCATAGAATTAAGCACTACAGCAATAGCAGGCGCTACTTACCAATGGTATTTTATGGGGGAATTCATCGAAAACGCCACCAATGCCACTTATGGGGCGGCAGAGCCAGGCTTATACAATGTAGAAGTATCGCTGCAGCAATGCATTAAAATCTCGGAAGAAACAGAGGTCATCTTAAAACCCACGCCCTTGGCAGAAATTACGCCTCCGGAGCAGACTGTTTTTTGCGAGGATGAAGCAATCAATGCCTTACTACAAGGTAACGAAGGAGGCGAAGCGGTTGAATACCAATGGTTATTAGACGGTAATGCAATAGATGGAGCTACAGAGCAAAATTTAACGGCAACGGCAGCTGGTATTTATACTTTGCAAGTTACAGAAAGAGGCTGCCCTGCCATTTCTGAAGAAGTAAGCATTTTATCTGTACCTTATCCCGAGCTAGCTATTGATGTACCAACCGAAATAGAAATTTGTCCACAAGAAACCATAGAAATCAATGCCACCGGCGCAGAGGCCTACGTTTGGACGCCTGATGTAGGGATAGATACAGTTGCAGGTGCCAATGTTGTACTTTCGCCATTGGCTACCACTACTTATACCTTAACAGGCATCAATGCAGGTCGTTGTGAAGATGTATTGCAAATAGAAGTCACTGTAAGGCCACAACCCGATGTTGCCTTAGAAGATGAATCTGTCTGTATAGATGCCGAGGCCTTTCAGCTTGAGGTGGAGACTGGAACAGAAGGCACAGGAACTTGGCAAGCTATTGGGCTGCCCGAGGGCTCAATCACAGCAGAAGGCATCTTTGATCCTGCTATTGCCGGCATCAATGAAGAAGGCCATGATGTGCAATTCCTTTTTACTCAAGAAAATGGGTGCGAACTGGTTTTCAATAAAAAGGTATTTGTAAATCCTTTACCTACAGTAAGCTTTGACGCACCTGCAGCCGTTTGCAACTTAACTTCGTTTACCCCGACCGTCACTTCTGAAGATACACCGAACACTACCTACTTATGGGAATTAAATGGCAACTTTTTTTCTAATGCTAGAGAACCAGAGTTTGCCTTTAACAACCCAGGAAGCATAGAAACCATTTCACTACAGATAACCAATGAAAATGGCTGTACCAATACTTTTTCTCGAGAGATTGAGGTGCAAAGCGAAGTGTTCGAACCTGATTTTAGTTTTAATACATCATCTGTCAATAATTGTAGCCCTTTAGAAGTCACTTTTGAGAATGAAAACATAGGGAGCAATATTAATTACAGTTGGGATTTTGGCAACGGCACAGCAAGTGATAGCATTACGCCTAATCCGCAAATTTTCGATGCAGGTGCGAACGGAGATACCACTTACTACATTACTTTAGAAGCGGAAACAGCTTGCGGCACCTACGAAGTAACTGATTCAGTTTTAGTTAGGGCGGGTGTAAATGCTTTCTTCGAGTCCTCTAATGATACCATTTCCTCAAATTTCCCGGTAACTTTCACCAACCTTACCACAGAGGAAGCCGATTTATTTACATGGAATTTTGGAGATGGAACAGACGAGGTAAGCACAGCAGAATTAGATTCTATTACACATAACTTTGTTTATTTCGGTCAAAGTGACACAACTTACACAATAACCCTTACGGCTGAAAACGACTGCGGCACGAGTACCTTTACACGAGAAGTAACGGTAATACCCAATGTGTTTTTTGATACCAGGCCCGCTAGAGGCTGTGCACCGCTTACAGTAGATTTTTCTACCAATTTAACCGAAACCATTAGCACCGTTTGGCTTTGGGGCGATGTGCCCGGCAATGGCATAGCGGGCGGCAACCAGCAAAGTTATACCTATGAAGAAGCGGGTGAGTACGATGCACGGCTAATTGTAGCCTACGATTTTGGTGAGTTGGACACATTCACCACCAGGATTACTGTATTCCCAGTTTTAGAAGCCTCTTTTGAGGTGGGTGGCACTTTCTGTCCGGGAGAGCCCATTACCTTCACCAATACCTCACCTGATCCTATTGGTAGTGCATGGAATTTTGGAGATAGCACTACCTTTAATGGAGTAAATCCGCCAGAAAAAGTATATGATACTCCTGGCACTTATGAGGTAAGCTTAACCGTAGTAAACCCTGTAAACAACTGCCCAGGCACATTCACCAGAACCATAGAAATTATTCCTTTTGTAGAGCCTTCTTTTGAGATAGGTGCCACAGCACTCTGCGCCAATACACCTGTGCAACTTGTCAATACTTCAGTAAGTGCAGCCAGTTTTAGATGGACCATCTCTGATGATAAAGGCGAAAGCTTTAATTCTTTAGAAGATAGTCCTGAGTGGATTTTTGATGTACCAGGCCAGTATCAAATTAATTTAGAGGCGTTTAGCGATGATAATTTGAACGGCTGTAGAAGTGAGATAACACAGACCGTCATAGTAGAACAACCACCTCAACTCGATTTTGAAATAGTGAAAGAAGCCTCTTGCGGTGTATGGTTTGTTTCTGTGAATAATTTTAGCACTTACCCTAACAATGAATCCAACGGAACACTCTTGTGGCAATTTAGCAATGGAGCCAGTTACACAGGTTTTGATGATATACCTGCCGAGGAATTTGTCTTCAACCCTGATGAAAGCAACAATTATGAAATTACCCTAACAGCCACTACCAAAGCAGGATGTGTAGAGTCTTTAACGCTTCCATTTAGTGTAGAAGATTGTTGCACGCCTGTAGTATACCTGCCCGATGATGGCCGTACCATGGCTTTTACACCATTTAATGGAGGTGGCAACGAGCTTTTTAGGTTAAAGCACGAGTTTATTGACGAATACGATTTAAGGGTTTATGATAAATGGGACCGCATGGTGTTCCAAACCAATGATCCAGACGAGGGATGGGACGGCTACTTTGCAGGGGCACCTTGCCCTGCAGGCACTTACAAGGGCATAGTTACTTACGGCGGCTGCCGCTTAGGCGATAAAACCGAGCCCGAAGCAAAAGCATTTTTATTTTATTTGATAGACTGATTGGATGAAGCTGATTTCTACTAAATACTTACTAGCGGTACTAGGCATGCTCATAAGTTTTATGGCGTGTGCACAAGACGTACAATATACGCAATTTAGAAACTCGCCCACTTATTTAAATCCTGGGTTTACAGGATTATCCGGCAGTCAATTTACTTTTCGTTCGCAGTACAGGAGGCAGTGGTACCCTGTTTTTGAAACACCACTCAATGCTTTTAATGCCTCTTTCGATTATTCTACCAACTCGCCGTTTACCTTTGGCGCGATATTGACCCACGAAAACGTAGGCGGCTTAGATGAAGTTGGACTTTATCAAACCAACGGCATGACCATCTCGGGTGGATGGAGAATTCCTTTGAAAAAAATAGTGATCCAGCCAGCATTGCAGGTCAGTTATTTTACCCGTAAACTCAATTTTGATCGATTGGTTTTTGTAGACGAATTGCTTTTCGATAATCCTTCTGCTTTTGAAGCAGGTACTTTTCGATATAACTTCCCAAGTTTCTCTTCTGGGATCGGTGTTTACAGCGAAGTTTTTTGGGGTGGATTCTCTATGTTTAACATCGATCAACTTTTTAGAAATAGAGAAGGCGTTTTGCTTAATGAGTACCACAGCCCTTTTAGGTGGAATGTACATGGCGGTGTAAATTTACCTATGCCGGTTTTTTACGATGTTAACTTTTTGGCTTCTGCCAATTACAGAAGGCAGGAGGGCAGCGAGCAACTGGATTTTTCAGCTGGCTTTGCTTATGCCTCTCTGTATTCTTTAGAGGTGACTTACCGAGGCATGCCCGGCCGTTCGCCCAACGATAAGATCATCAACTCTTCTTCGGTAGCTTTTATAGCCTCCATGTTCAATATTCCGATCAGTTCTGGTGTATTGCATTTGGCTTATAGCTACGACTACAATCTAACAGGCAGAGGTTTGCAAGACAGTTCACACGAGATATCGCTCAGCTTAAACTTTAGCACCAAAAACTGGAAAAACAAACGCCAAAACCGCAGCGATTTGATCAATATGAGCTGCCCACTTTCTACTTCGGTAAAAAGACGTACGGGTTGGTTTAGCAATAAGTCCAAGAAGAAGTAGATGAAATTGGCTTTTAGATAGGTAGCTCGTGAGATTTGGTATAAATCTAATTGCCAAAGCAACAAACCACTAGTTTTTAACTTATAGAATACAGCACACGACTATTTCAACTCGTTTTTTATGAAAAGTTCTGACTAGGTATTATAAATACCTTCCTCATACCCACTCATCACGGATGGCGCAGTGCATTGAGTGCAATATTCTGAATCCACACACAATTCTAACTCAACCAAACAAAGAGCTGCCAACAAGTCTCCTAGAAAACACTAAACTGCTTTTTTATCTTTAAACGTGGAGTTTTCAAGATAATGCCTTCTGGAGTTTAGTTTAACTATTTATAAATCATTGATAATCAGTAACTAAATGACCTAGGAAGAGTTTTCGTTAAGAATTTTTGAAGCTATTGCGTAAAAATATCCGGTGTTTGAGCGAAGCGAGTTTCGGATATTTTAG
>CAKZMZ010000630.1 GCA_937129345.1 uncultured Thalassovita sp.
TGTCTTTCTTCCAGAACACTTCGTCTTTTACATGTATTTTTTTTCCTTCTTTATATGCAGAATAAATTTTGCATTTTGCTTGTGGTATTTTCTTTTTATTTCTGTAAGAATGATGCATCATTTTATGCATGTTCTTGCCTAATAATTCATGCTCTTTTTCATAGCCAAGCAAACTTAAACAAGAGGCATTGCAAAATGTACAGTTGCCGTTTAAATCAATACCATAAATGCCCTCGGCGGCAGAGTTAAGTATATTAGAGAATTTTTCTTTGTGCTCATTAAGGAGTCTTTCAGCTTTTTTCTTTTCGGTAATGTCGATCATAATGCCCCGTAGGCGGTGGGGCTTTCCACCTTTAGTTTCTACATGTACCAAGTCGCGTAACCAAACAACACGCCCGTCTTTGGCGACCATTCTATATTCTAGTTCATGGGACAATCCTTGATCTATATATGCTTTACATTGCTTAACGGTTTCATCCCTGTCATCGAGATGGATCCGACTCTGCCATATGCCAGCTTCGCCCAGCCATCTTTCTTTTGGGTAGCCCAACAATCTCTCGGCTTTATCACTTACAAAACTAAAATGCAGTGTTTCTGCATCAGCTTCCCAAACAATGCCATCAATGGTATTGATCAAGTTCTTGTAAGCTTCGTTAGCTTGTTTTATAGCATTAGCATCAGTTTTTCTTTTAGTAATATCTCTTGAGAAAACGACCATACCTTTCCGCGTACCATCTTGGTTAAATGTAGGCACTTTATGGACTTGGTAGATTTTTTTTCCTCTGCCTTTTACAGGGACCTCTTCCTCAAAAACACACAATTCTCTTTTTTGCCAGGTAATTTCATCGCTCTTATGGCATGCTTTAAAGGTATCTTTAAATTGAGGTAGAACTTTACTCAACTGCAAATCGGTCTTTAAATAATAGTCTATGTCGTTGAGCTGAAATAATTCTATGGCCACTTTGTTTATTACCAACCATCTGCCTTTTCCATCTTTTAAAAAAATTGCATCTGGAGATGACTCGATCAAAACCTTAAGCTGTAATTCTCTCTGTTTTAATTCATTTTCTGTTTTTATCCTTTCAGTAATATCTTGACTGAAGATTACAAAATATTGGAACTGACCTTTTGAATCGTGTATGCCCTTTAGAGTATTTAAAAAATGATGCTCATTAAATTTTAGCTGGTAACTTACCGTTTTGTCTTTTTTTACTTTGGGTAAATTTTTTAAAATAGCCTTGTAATTAATCGGGCTTAAAACCTCTTTGATTTTTTTTCCTATAAACTTGTTGGGGGCGATACCAAATTTCTCAAAACCATTGCCACCACAGTGTATAAAAATCAAATCCTTACTAACCAAGCTTAAAGAACCATTCGGGAAATTATCTATAATGAGATTGAGCTTTCTGTTGCTTTCTGTAATTGCTGTAATGTCTCTGGCTATGGCAATGTATTCTTTGTTTTTGCTTAGATATCTGATATTGGCCTCGTAAGTACCTGTAAAATCTTCTAATTTGATGTTATATGTAAAAACTTCCGATTCGCCCGATTTTTTTACTTTTTTAAATACCTCTTCAAGTTCTTCGGCCTTATTTTTATCAAGTACATCAGAAGGATGTTTGCCCTTGATGTTCTTTTGATCTACTGCGAGGTCGTACTCTCTGTAGTTATAGATTTCTTTATAGTAGCCTGCTTCATCAAAGGTAAAGATTACATCAGGTGCACCTTTTAAAAGGGCAATGAGTTTTTCTTTTTGTTTGTTGTATTCTAGTTCTGTATTTCTCTCTTCAGTAACGTTTTTAACAAGACACACAAACTCTTGCCTGTCTAGCCAAAGCATTTTGGTTTTGTAGTGGTTTAGCTGTCTGTCTTTGGTAAGCTCATATTTTATTTCATAGATATTGCTCTGCTGTTTGGCATTTTCAAGCCCTTTTAAAATTATTTCTTTTACTCGTGCGGGAAATGGGATGTCGGCTATATTCTTGCCGTTAAGCCGTTCTTTTTTATAAAAAAGGTCCTCATTACTGTTTTGGTAGTAGCGGATAAAGTTTAAGTCCTTATCCAGAAAAAAAATGAGGTCGTTTGTCTCGAGTAATAGTCTGCTTAAAGTAGTCTCTTCATTAAAAGATTGAGATACTAGGTTATCTGTATAGATGAAACTACTCTTTTTACAAATGCCGAGGATTCTATTTCTATTTTTGGCATTTTTTAACCTGGTTAAGGTGCACCTGCAATAAATGCTATCACCGGCCTTAGTGTAAAATCGGGTTGTTACTTGTTTAGCAGCTCGCTTTTTTAAAAGTGTCTCAAGGTCCTCAGCATGAATGTAATCTCTTGGGCTGTATTCCGCTTCGCTGTTTTTACCGGCAAAGCCTAGTAGCTTCCATAGTTTTTCATTAAACCAAATATTGTGGGTCTCTTCGTCTAGGTAAAAAACGCCATCGTGTATTTCGTTGAGCAAACTAAAGTAAGTGCTTTCTTTAGTTCCTTGGTTCTTTATTTCGCTCTCTAAGTAAGCAATTGATTTAGCCATAACATATTAAGTCAGGATAATGGATAGTTGAACGAATTAACATTTGAAGCTAATCGCTGTAACTTACCCCCCTAATGGGAATTCTTTTTTAAGCACCAACTTAATTTTGAAAGTATTGTGTTAGCAATTTATTTCTTTAAAGAATTAAGTGGTATGTCATTAATTGAAAATTACATGACTTTTATCATGAAGGCGAATGCGCAAGACTGCTTATATAGTTGTATAACTACTTGAATATTACATGATTACCTGTTCTTGCACTCTCTCTTGCAGCATCTAAAATTTTTACGACCATAAGGTTGTTTTCTAATGAATAGAGGTCATATGGTGGGAGAGCTACTTCTTTTTTTATCACCATGGCAAATAGTGCGAAGGGATCATTATAGGGGTAAGGCCTTTCAGGTAGTTTTAAGCTTTTTTCTTCTTTATCGTTTTGAAGCCTCAGGGCAATGTTGTTCCTATCCTCGGCTTTAAAGTAACCTGATTCTCCATATACTTCCATGTCTTTACGACTAAAGGGCCAGTTCCAAGACGCTTGTACAATACCTTGTGTATTCTCATATTCAATTAATATGGTAGCCTCATCATCAACTTTGGGGTAAATCTCTGGTTTAAATTGCTGGGTTATGGCGGCTATTTTCTTAGGTTTTTCTCCTTTTAACAACCAGGTGATTAAATTGGCACCATAACATCCAAAATCGGTAATAGCACCACCTCCGTTTAAAATAGGGTCTGTAAGCCAATCTAAAAACTCTTGGTTTACGCCAATTTCTTTTGGCCCTTGGTGTCCGTCGTGCACAACAACTTTGGTGATCTGCCCAATTTTATTTTTTTCAACGGCTTTTTCATAAACAAAATGGTTGGTGGGGTACCAAGTGGTTTCGTAATTGGTAAGCAGTTGGATATTGTGTTTTTTGGCCAAATCGGCCATTTTTTGGGCATGCACCATATTTACCGCCAAAGGTTTTTCTACCATAACATGTATGCCTAGCGGTGCGCATTTTTCTACAACCTCCAAATGTTCGAAGATCGAGCCAAAGGCCGTTACCGCCTCTGGCTTGGTGGCTTTAAACAGTGCATCCATGTCTTTGTAGACCAAGTCCATACTCAGTTTGTGCCTTTTTAAAAATCTCTCTGCTAAATCGCGGTTAGGTTCAACAATGCCTACAAGTTCTATGTCGCCCTGATCGGGCCTGCCCAAGATCCAATGTACATGCGAATGGGTCAAGCCAACTACGGCCAACTTTAAAGGTTTTTCTTTTTGTGCTATACTCATGAGTGGAAGAAAAAATAGGCAAAAGAACAGTATGAATTTTTGTTTGTTACGCATGATTAAAAAATGTTAGTAAAAGGAAAAAATAAATATGGATGATTCCTGTCAGCTTAGCCCTCTATAAGGTTTTAGTCAATGAACTAAAAATAAAGTGCTTTATGATCAACTCTAGGGAGGATTAAAGTTGTTTTAATTGAATGAACTACTTTGTACTTTAAATTTGGGTGTATTTTGTTAAACCGCTGCTGATTCACATATATAGTCTGGAATGATACCGCTAGAATCTATAAAAAGCCTGGCCTTGTCGGGCGGCGTATTTCCCGTTAAGACAAGCAGGGTATCTATGCCAAATTTATTGCCTCCTATAATATCTGTTTTTAATGTATCTCCAACCATTAATATTTTATCCTTGTCTACCATTCTGGTTTTTAAGACATGCTCGTAAGCAAAATTGAACATTTGCGCATCGGGCTTACCAAATCTGATAAAGTTCTTTCTTACAATTTCTTCGACCATATCGCTTATAGCGCCTACCGCTAGGGCTATTTTTCCTCTTGATACTGGATAGGTTAGATCGGTGTTGGCAACTATAACGGGCATGTTGCGCATGCGCAAAAGGTTTATTGCCTTGTTGATGTCCTTATACCAGTCATACCCTTCATCATCTAACATTACCAAGGCGTTGATGTGGTCGATTTGTTTTAGAGAAAGCTCGCCTATGGGCAAAGTTTTAAGCCCTGCAGTTTCTATATAATGCGCTGATTCTGCAGTACCTAAAAAAGCCACGGTACCATCTTTTACCTTGTATTTTAGGTAGTCTCTAGCCAGCATACCCGAAGAGATGATCTTGCTCCTGCTAATGGCTTCTAGACCTAAAGATTGAAACTTGTTGGCCAGTTCTTTAGGGCCTCTAGAGGCATCGTTGGTGAGTACATAGAAATCGATATCGTTTTTGTGGAGGTACTCAAAGGTTTGCTGTACGCCGGGCACCAATCCATCGTAGTCTCTCAAAACTCCGTAAGAATCGAAAAAAACTACTTCATATTGAGATACTATTTCTTTAAAATTTGCTGAGATCATTTTGATATTCTATTAAGTAACCGAAGCCTAAAGCACAATCTATGAAATAGGCCTGTTTATTTGCTAATTGCTTGCATATTCAATATTAGCAAAATAGCGCGAATTAAGCCTTTTATAAGTTGAGTTCTTTGAGAATTATTTCAGGGTTAAAATGAGAGTCTATCTGTGGGAAATAATTACGGTACGCTTCTCTTTGCAGGCGAGAGGCATAAATTTCATGAAAAAAGTACCTGCCATCTTTGATTACATAATTTAATATAAAAAAGCGGTATATTTCTTTTAGCATCTTAATCTCCGAGGCAGAGAGTGGATAAACTTTGTGGTAAGCTTTTAAGAACAGGATAAAACGCTCGTGCTGCATAATGTCTATGTTGTAGCTAAAAATGGTCCTGTCGCCAATCTCAGAAACCACCCTGCTAAAAAAATAAAAATCCATCACCCTAAAACTCATTCTAAACCAATCGTAGTCCCAGCGGCTATATATGCGATTAGTTTTACTCAGGGAGAAGTTGCCGATGTTCCAGTCTACAAAAACCGGTATGTCTACCATCCGGTCTAAATCGAGTTTTTCGGTTTCTTCAAAAAACCTATCGCATTGCTGCTTGATCACATCGATGTGTCCCCTGTGTTCGTATTGGCCGTGTTCTGTTGCTAAAATAGCCAACAAATGATCTATATCAGATTTTAATGTTTTGGAAGAGGGTGGAAGTTGCGGGGTAACCTCATGACAGGCTAAATGAAAACGGGCCACCTCTGCTCCCAAATTTTTTATTTGTTCTTGATTTAGGATTTTGGGCAAGGATTTATAGATTTTGACAGGTTTATAAAACACTACCCAAATATCTAGACTTTTGCCTTTATATCTGTACGTAAAAACCTCGTCGTTTTTAGTAAGTGATCTAGCAAGTACTTTTTCATAAGGTTTTTTAAGACTCTTAGCCAAAATATTGATAATGCTGTGATCTTCTCTAAAATGTTCAAATTTTCCAAAATAAGAAAGTTTGCCGATCACAAATTTTTTTGTTGAAAGCGTAATTTTATAAACATGGTTGGTGGATACTCTAGCACTTATATCTTCGATTGAAAGCGCCGGCTGTTCAGGTGCAAATTCAGCCCATGCTTCGCGCACTACAGAAGAAAAATCTATGTACATGTTGTTTGATTTTTTTTATTGTTTTGAATCAAATTTGAATTTATGCATGTTTGGTAAATTGTAATGAAAAAAATTGGATTTCTTGCGATAAATAAGCCAAGAAAATGACATGAACACAATCATTCGCAGTCTAAATTCAATTTGAAAGTGGCTAGCTAAATCAGTTAGGATGTACCAACTGCAAGAAAAATGTTCAGCAGATATTTTTTAATGAAAAAATAATCTTTGAAAAAATACATTTAAACAAATAATCGGCAACTATCGATTTTAAGAGTTTCGAGTTTTATGTTTGATAGTTTCGCAATTAGGTATAAGTTGATTATACTTGTTTTCGAATCTTTAGAACGATACCGTTTTTAATTTTTTAAACTATCTTATTTTTTATGTCAAGGGCAAAGGCGATATCACGGAAGTACACCAATATTAAGATGGATCAGCAAAATATTGTTGCTTTAGAAAAGGATATTAACCAAATAATCGATGAGGTAAAATCTGATATAATGCAAGAAATCATTTTCTCTAAAGATGTTGATGTACGGAAAGTTTGCGAAAAAATAAAGGCAAAAAAATTCTAGAAATTAATGTTCATAAATTCCTTCAAATTGAATGGCTTAACCATATAGGCTTTAACACTTTTGTATTTTAGTGCTCTTCTTTTATCGATTTCATGAATAGAGCTTGTTAAGATAATAACATTAGGTTCATTCATGTAGGGTTGCACATCTCTTTCATAAACCTCTAAAAAATCGAATCCATCCATTAAAGGCATTACCAAGTCTAACAAAATAAAACTTGGCGCGTCTAAGCCTTTCATCTTTCTTTCTTTTAAAAGTTTTATGGCTTGCATTCCATTATAAGTAATAATGGGTTTTAGAGAAGGATTGTGGGTCCTTATTAGCCTATCTGCCACAAGAACATCAATCTCACTATCTTCAACAATGAGGTATTCATCGGTTTTTGAAATAGTTTGGCTAAAGCTTTCGATGGCGATAAGTGTTTAATAAATGAGCAACGTCTAAAACAAATCTAGCCTTTTTTATGCAATAAACAACTTGTTTTAACAAAACTTACCATTCAAAACCAGCCTTTAAAATACCTTCTTGTATTAACTTTGCCTTTTTGTATACTTTATTACTTGCTTATCTTGTAATAGTTGTTCTCGCAATTTTTCGTAAGGAACTTCTGCAGTTTTTTGCTCCATTTCTATGGCTAAAGCCGCCAAGCTAGCAGCACTTTGGCCCAAGATCATAAAAACAGGCTCCATTCTTATGGAACCAAAGGCGATGTGCGAGCTTGATACGGCCACAGGCACTACCAAATTATCACATTCTTGTTGTTTGGGTACAATTGACCCCAAACTAATTTGATAAGGATTTTTAGGGTGTACGCCAAGATCCCCCTCGTTTTGTACGTAGCCTTCTTTGGTAACGTACCTTTGTACGTTGTGTGAGTCCATGGTTTAAGAACCGATACCAATGGGTTCTTCAACTGCTTTGTGGCCAAGTACCTCATGTTCTGTCATTACATGTGTGCCGATCATTCTTCTAGCTTCGCGTACATAAATTTGATGTGGCCAATGGCCGTTATCGGTAAATTCATCGGCAGCTAAACCCCATTGCTGCATCTCTTCTCTTACCTCTGCAGGTACTTTTGGGTCATTTGCCAAGAAGTACATCAATCCTTTTTGGTAGTCTTCATGTTCTTTTATGATTTCCTTACGACGCTTATAGCTGGCTTCGGGGTAGTCATAGTTCATGCCGATATTGTCGGTGCTAAAAGGACCGTGGTTATTGGTATCGGTCTTCCTATTAGGAATTGGGTCATACTTACGAAAGGTGGCGCCCCATCCTTTTTCATAGACTCTGGCCAGTAATTCATACTCGGCGGGGTCATAATTTTCTGGTTTGGCAAAAGGCACCCTGTTATCGGGGTGATTGCTCAAACACATTCTAAAACAATAGGCTTGTACGCGATGGTCGCCTTCTCCATTTTCTCCGGGGTCTTTATCACTGATTCTTGGAAGTAGGCCACTACTTGGGTCACCAGCTACAACATAGGGATCTATGTTTTCTTGAAAGTAGTGGTTGTGGTGGAAAACACCTTTTTGTATGCCGTTCCATTCTTCGTTGTAAACGCTGTTGGCTTCTCTGCCTACATGGTAAGAAACATCTGCTGCTGCCATTAAATCTCCTTCATAAGTGGCGTCGATAAAAACTTTACCCTTAAATACTTTGCCTGATAAGGTTTTTATAGAGGTGATACTGGCAGCTTCCTTTACAACGCCATTTTCTCTATCCAACCACTCGTCTCTAAAGACTTGAATTTCATTTTCCTTAATAAAATCTTCGAACACATTTTCAGCTATGTGTGGTTCAAAAATCCACATGGTGCGTTTATCGCCGTCTATGGCGGGCGTACCTTGACCCACATTGCCATATTCGCTGCGCTTTTGCCATTTCCATACACTGTCTTGTTGGTAGTAGTTGTACACCTTTTGATAGAACTCCCTTGCAAGCCCGCCGATCACTTCTTTGTTGCCCGTATCGGTAAAGCCCAAGCCCGAAGAGGTGAGCCCACCCAAATGCACATCAGGTGAAACTACGATAACAGATTTTTCCATTCTTACAGCTTGCACGGCTGCGGTTACTGCTGCAGAAGTTCCACCATAAACAATAATGTCTGCTTCGTAAGTTGCTATGTTTTCGGCAGTATTTTCAGAAGGTTTATTGCAATGGGTACATAGAAAAAGAGAAAGTAAAAGCGTGAGTAAGGCAAATTTTTTCATATCTACGGTTTTAGTGTTTTTAGCTATTTAGCAATATAATTCAAGTAAAAATAGATTTGAGCAATTTTGAAAGTATTTGGGATAAAATGAGCGAGGAAACGGTAAATGCCGTATTTGGCTCTATTCATTTATAGGATTATCTATTTAGAGGATACTAAAAAAGAAATATTTTTTGAATTTTAAAGGTGGCGTCTTATTACACTACTATACATCCGCAATGCGATTGGCGCAATTGCAGACGATATAAGTAAAGTAGTTCAAGCGTCCTCGCTTGAACTAGACTTGTAAAAGTAAATTTGTTCAAGAGAGGACGTTTGATAGGTTTTACTGTACATTCTTGTAAAGGAAAGGATGGCATGAGAAACCGACAGCATGATTTAGCAAAAGGTATATTCATAAGTTCATTTTATATTTATTCATCCTTCAGTTCAATAATTTTACTATAAAAATCTCATGAAAGCAAAGGGCGAATACCTACTGCAAAAGTATCCCGGTAAAGGAGGCTGGACCTACGCCTATATTCCTGAAATTAAACAGAATAAAAACAATCCATTTGGGTGGGCAACGGTAAGCGGTACCATAGACGGCCACAAAATGGAAAAAATAAAATTGATGCCGGCAGGAGAGGGGAGGCTGTTTCTTTCTTTCAATGCCAAACTTAGAAAAAAGCTACAAAAAGAAGCAGGCGATACAGTAATGTTAGATTTGGCGGTTGATGAAAGCCCTTATGAAATTCCAGAAGAAATTAATTTATGCTTAGAAAATGAATCCGCTACTATTCGGAATAATTTTAATCGATTAAAACAGTCTGAAAAAAAAGCATTTATAGACTGGATTTACGCCGCCCAAAAAGAAGCAACACGGGTAGAAAGAATTGTAAAGATGATAGAAAAGCTGGCAGAGGGCAAAAAATTTTATGAATGACCTCTACCAGTTTAAATTATTACCAAAGTTGATGCACGTCTGCTTTAATATTGTTTTTGTACAATGCCTTTATCTTTTGCATGTTTTCTTCGCTCAAGGCTGGCATATCCGAAGCTTTTAAGTTGTCGAGCAGTTGCTCAGGTCTTGAGGCGCCGGGTATTACGCAGCTAACTTCATCAAACATCAAAATCCATTTGAGCGCCAAGTCTACCAAGGAGGTATCTGGAAACATGTCTTTAAGTTCTTCTACTGTATCTACTCCTTTGTCATAATCAATGCCTGAAAACGTTTCTCCTTTGTCAAAGGCTTCTCCATTGCGGTTAAAGTTGCGGTGGTCGTCTTTTTCAAATTGGGTAGACTTAGTAAATTTTCCACTGAGCAGACCACTTGCTAGCGGCACTCTAGCGATAATACCTACATTTTTCTTTTTGGCTTCTTTAAAAAACAGTTCAGCAGGTCGCTGCCTAAACATATTGAAAATGATTTGTACAGTGGAAACACAATCGTACTCTATGGCTTTAAGGGCTTCTTCCACTTTTTCTACACTTACCCCCATGTTTAAAATCTTACCTTCTGTTTTTAGCTTTTCAAACTCCTCAAAAACTTCCGGGCGATAATAAACCTCTGTTGGTGGGCAATGGATTTGAATCAAATCTAAGCAGTCAAGCCCCATGTTCTGTAGGCTGTCTTCTACAAAACCTCTCATAGCTTTTGGTGTGTAGGCCTCATTGGTGTGCGGCTGTAACCTGCGTCCACACTTGGTAGCTATAAAAATTCTTTCTGAGCGATTTTTAAGTAGTCTACCTACCGCTTTTTCGCTCAAACGGTCACCGTAAACATCGGCTGTGTCAATAAAGTTGATGCCATTGTCTATGGCTGTATTTAATATCATGTCTGCATTGTCATGATCAAATTCAGAGCCCCATTTACCACCTACTTGCCAAGTCCCCAAACTGATTTCTGAAATCTCAAAATTCGTCTTTCCTAATTTTCTGTATTGCATGGTCTGTATTTTTTTCTCTAATATATAAAATGACTATTCATCATGCCCAAATGGATCGTTTTTTCTGTATAGGTTGAGTACTTGGATCATAGCCCTGCCATTGTGGTAGGCGTTTTTCCACGGATGCGCCTTGTTTCTAGTTTTACTTTCAGGTCTGGTATCCAGACCGCCATTGTACCAACCACCGTACTGCTGATCGAGCATTTGTTCTAAGATATAATTCCATAAAGCATCGCCTGCTTGTTGGTATTTTTCCTCCTTAGGGTAGAGTATTTGCATAAGTCGGCAAGTGTGCCATGCTTCTGCTTGTACCCACCAAGATTTAAGGTCATTGATGATTTCGATGGCTTGATCTTCACCAAAGCGGTAGCCCTCGTAAAACATACCATAGTTGTTGGCATCCATGCCATGTTGTAGGCTGTGGTCTGTTAGATTTTTGGCAATCTGTAAGGTAGTGCCGTCGTATTCGCCATACAAAACTTCAGAAGCTTCTAATAAAAGGTAAGCAGTTTCTATATCGTGCCCAAAAGAGATGTGGTCAAATTGCTTGTTTTCTAGGATGTGTTGCCTGCTTGAATCTCGGTGCGAAATGGGTGTCCAATCGGGGTAGAAATAAAGCGCTAAATGGTTTTTGTCTTTTACCATGGTATCTCGCACCAATAGAAAGATTTCTTCTAATCTTTGCTTTACCAAAGGTGATGGATTCACCTGATAAAGGTTGGTGAAAGCCTCTAAAATATGGATACTGGTGTTTTGGTTCTTCCAATCGGCATTGCCCCAACCACTTGCTTGGCGAAAAGTTGTGGACTTTCGTTTTGCTCTATCATTGTCTTCAAAAACAAAGTGGAAATAGCCCAAATGCTTTGGGTCATGGGCTTTTTCTTCGAACCAATTAAAGGTATTTGTGAGATGCTCTTTAATTGTAGGGTTGTTGTCAATTTTAGCGTATTCTGCCAATGCATAAATGGCAAAGGCGTTCTCATAGGAATTTTTGGGTTTATCTTTTTGTGCAGGGAAATTAGAAAAGAATCCTCCACTTAAACTATCGTACAAATGTGTAATGATGTATTGATAACCGTGGTCGGCAACCTCCTTGTACAGTGCTCTTTCTGAATAGAATTGATAGGCCTTAGAGACCGTCCACAATGTGCGGGCGTGGTTCAATAAGGTTTTGGGCTGTTCTTCTGCCAGTTGCCAATCGTAAGTGAAGGTACTGTAGTATCCGCCATTTATGGTATCTACCACAGCAGGGTACCACCTAGCAAGCACAATGTTTAGCACACTATCTATTTGCGCTATTTCATTATTAGATTCCTCGCTTACTTTCGGCGAACAAGACGTTAAGATAATGGTCAGAGCCAAGCAATGGATAAGAAAAAAAAGAGAGCACTTCATACTTTTACAAATCAGTACTCCCCAAGTATTTAAATTATTTCCACTCTATCAAATATTTTCCATTTTAAGTGGAAAAAGACTGACCCAATCATTCATAAGTTTCTCTCAATGCTCTAAGCTCATTTAAAAGCAATTCTATTTCTTTTATATTATCGCCTGCATCGAAAACCACTTTTTTCACTTCCCCGGCTTGCTCAATTTCTACCCATTCTGCGCCTTGGTCTGCACAATCTAAGCAATCTGATAAGGTATCTTTTAAACTGAAAAAACCACTCTGATTTAAAGCTTGAACGAGTTTGTCGTACTTAGCTTGGCTAATACTGCTTTCTATTTCCACATCGGGGTACTCTTCTGGACCAGGATACCTACTTTCTTTTTTAAAAGTGGTCACTAAATCCTGATGTATAGTCAATTCCCTAAAACAATATCCTGCGCAAAAACCAAAGTTTGTACCTGTTTTAAAAGTAATTTGCGTAGGATGTAGGCAACAAACCTCATCATCTGTAGTCTCGCATTGAAATGCACTCAAAAAAATGAATGATAGGTAAAAAATAGTCTTCTTCATAATTGAAACTAGGCTTTTTGTATATCATTACGCGTAACCATTGTCATCTGCTGCAAATCATAAATTAAGGAGGTTAATTCATTGTAACTACTCAGGTACATATAAAGAACCTCGAAGGGGTGCTACTATAATAGCATGCATCATAAGCGTATTAACTAAATCCCGGAGGGATGATACAGTCTGTACAATCCAGTTTGTACGATCCAGCCCGGAAAGCATCAAATAGAGGGAAACTCTTTAAAAGTCGGCACGAAAGGTATTTTAAAATTTCATCCCTCCGGGATTTAAACTAATTTATTAATGTTTTTTCTTTAATAGTATCATCCCGCAGGGATTATATCTGAGTAGCTACAATTCATTTTATCTATTCTAAATCTCCCTCTGTAAAACATCACTTCAAAACTTATTGATAATTAGTTATATTTCGACCTTAACTAAATCTTAATAGAAGATGAAACTGAAAAGATTACTAACATTTCTAAGCTTATTGATAGGGCTTTCTTTTAATGCCCTTGCGCAAGATGCCCCTTTATGGATGCGCTATCCTGCCATCTCGCCAGATGGTGCGCAAATTGTTTTTTCTTACAGAGGCAATTTGTATAAGGTGAGCACCAGCGGCGGACAGGCCATTCCACTTACTACGCATGCCGCTTATGATTACATGCCGGTTTGGTCCAAGGATGGAAACACCATTGCCTTTGCCAGTGATCGCTATGGCAACTTTGATATTTTCACAATCCCTTCAGAAGGGGGTAATGCTGTGCGGATAACCTATCATTCTGCAGATGATCATCCGAGCGATTTTTCTCCCGACAATCAAAATATTTTGTTTTCTTCTAAAAGGAGGGATGATGTAAACTATGCTCAATTTCCTTATGGACGTTTGTCAGAATTGTATGAAATACCGGCCACTGGCGGTAGACCTGTTAGAGTAACTTCAGTAACTGCCGAAAATGCCAAGTACAGCAGTGATGGCAATGCCATTATTTACCATGATAAAAAAGGATATGAAGACCCGTGGCGCAAGCACCACACTTCTTCTGTTACCAGAGATATTTGGAAACTGGACAGAAGTACGGATAGGTATATCATGTTGGCATCTTATGAAGGAGAAGACCGCAGCCCAGTTTTTGCCGCAGATAACGATACATATTATTACCTTTCAGAAGCCTCAGGTTCATTCAATGTATATAGATCTTCTGTGAGTAATCCTGAAGCTTCCACTCAATTGACCTCTTTTACAAAGCATCCCGTACGTTTCTTAACTTTGGCAAGCGATGGCACTTTGTGCTTTGGATTTAATGGAGAAATCTACATCTTAAAAGAAGGCAAGGAGCCGCAAAAAGTAGCTATTTCAATCAGAACTGATGGAAATAACAACGAGTACCTCACCAAAAGCGTTAACGATGATGCCACTGAAATGGCAGTTTCGCCCAATGGTAAAGAGATTGCCTTTGTGTACAGAGGCGAAATTTTTGTGGCCTCGGTCGAGGGTGGTGAGACCAAAAGAATTACCAACACGCCAGAGCAAGAGCGCAGTGTGAGTTTTAGCCCTGATGGCCGTTCATTGCTCTATGCAGGAGAGAGAAAAGGCAGTTGGAATGTGTATAAAACGAGCATTGCTAGAGAAGAAGAACCCTATTTTTACGCTTCAACCATTTTGGACGAAGAAGAAGTTGTGGCTACCGAAGCGGAGGAGTTTCAACCATCTTGGTCGCCCGATGGTAAGGAAGTGGCTTACTTAGAGGAGCGTGTGGAATTGAAAGTGGTGAATATTGCTTCTGGATCGACTAGAACCATTCTAGGTCCAGAACACAACTATTCTTATTCAGATGGAGACCAGCATTACGATTGGTCGCCCGATGGCAAATGGTTCTTGGTAGAATACAATCAACAAAACCAATGGATTTCTGAGGCGGG
>CAKZMZ010000631.1 GCA_937129345.1 uncultured Thalassovita sp.
TTAAAAGGCGTAACTGCTGCAGATTACGATAAAGACGGGTTAGTTGATGTATTTGTTAGTAATTTGGAAGGCGAAGATTTTCTGCTCAGAAATATGGGGATTAATGAAAATGGACTGCCTCAGTTTGAAAATGTGACACAACAAGCTGGTTTAAGTGGGAAAAATGCTTCTTTCCCTTGTTTGTTTTTTGACTACAACCAAGATGGTTGGGAAGATTTGATGGTGTTTAGCTTGAACTTTAGACAACGAAATGCATTACAAGACGCCATACAAGATTTTATGGGTGAAAAGGCGGCTACTGATAAGGCCAAACTTTACCACAACAACGGCGATGGCACTTTTACAGAAGTGGGTCAGGAAAAAAATATTGACCGAGTGATTTTGGCCATGGGCTCCAATTTTGGCGATATCGATAATGACGGTTATCCAGACTTTTATGCGGGTACTGGCACACCCAACCTAAACACCATTATACCCAATAGGATGTTCAGAAACCTACAAGGCGAACAGTTTGAAGAAGTAACTTATGCCACTGGCACAGGCCACATACAAAAAGGGCATGGCGTGAGTTTTGGCGATGTAGATGCCGATGGAGATTTGGACATACATATTACCATGGGTGGCGCAGTAGAAGGCGATGTTTACCCCAATGCATTATTTGAGAATCAGTTAGAAAATAACAACAATTGGCTCAAGCTAAAATTGATTGGCAAAGAGAGCAACAAAGCAGCAATTGGTAGCCGCATTGAAATTATCGGCACCGAAGGCAATATGCAAATGCATTTTTATAAAACAGTCAATTCTGGCGGTAGTTTCGGGGCTTCTCCCTTGCAGCAACATATGGGCCTCCATCAAATACAAAAAATAGATACGCTCCGCATTTGGTGGCATGGTTCTCAAACACAGCAAGAATTTTATGGGGTTGATGTGAATGAGTCTTATAGATTAGAAGAAGGTGATGAGTTGGAGTTAGTTAGGAAAAACGATGGGAAGTTGGCTGTTAAATAATGAATAGGTGATTTGTTTTAAGTTGGTGCACAAAATTAATAATGTCTTTAGCCCTTACTTCATTACCGTACACATTTTTATTTTACGATTAACTTGGAGTTTAAAAAAATAAAACACTGGTTATCAATACTACACATTGTTTTCTTATCCAATCTGACTGGCTGTTCATTTCTTTTGTCTTGATACAAAAGAAACGAACCAAAGAAAAAATCAAGAAAATCCGAAAGCTACTCCCCACAACCTACCCGCCGCCCCGCCGGATTTTCCTGCCTGCGCTTTACTTTAGAACAACAAGTATTCTTAAGCATTTTTTTTGTGTACGGTAGAGAAGCCCTTACTAGAATGGTTTTGTATATATTTATTTTTGCATCATTACTTAAATGGTCTTTGGCATACAAAACACCCTCTTTAAATACTTTTTGAAGAGATGTTTTTTAATAGGTCTTTGAGCCACAGACCTAAGATATGTAATGCCGATGAGCAATAGCAAAAAGTCACTGTAACAGTAGCAAACTGTCAGTTATGGTCGGTATGGAACAGATTCCTTCAACTTTTTCAAAGTTTCGGAATGACGGGGATTACCGAATGATCTTTACCCAACCTATAAGCGGATTGGGCATACAAGGGTGGGTAATTTGGTAGAAGTATGTGCCTGCAGGTGTATTAGGCTCTGGCCAATTTCCTTTGTAATTTATATTCTGGTAAACTACATCGCCCCAACGGTTGGTAATGCTGAGACCAGCTTGGCTTAAAAACTCAGGCAACTCAAAAACCTCGTTGATACCATCGTTGTTTGCAGAAACTGCGTTGATAAAATCAAGTTCATTTAAATCGATCAGGTGCACCTTGGTTTCCTGTTCTACTAAAGCGCAGCTGTTCTGCAAGGTAAGTGTAAATATACCTGACTGATCGGTAATGAGCGGCTTGCCAATTTCTTGTCCCCGCCATTGAAAAGTAGCACCACTATTGGGAGCCAAACTTATTTGAGGTGCATAATCAAATAAGCAGGTATCTGTAGTAAAATCCAACGAACTATTATCTTCCGAAACCAAAATACTGTCCCTTGTAACGCCACAGGTATTTTCCACTTCTACCCAGTACAAACCTGCTTCGTTTACTTTATAGGTAGAAGTAACCGCATCGTCTTGCCAAAGGTAACTTTCAAAGTTTGGGCCTGGTGTAATGAGCGTATCTCTTCCTGAGCAAAATAATAATTCATCCTCCCAAAATATTATTGGATTTTCTTCTTTAACCAAAAATACTGAATCTCTAAAATAGCACTCTCCATTAAAAACCTCCACCCAATACAAGCCTGCTTCTGTAGCTTCAAACTTGGAGCTTGTTGAACCATCTTGCCATTCATAATTTTTAAATTGTGGCCCTGCATCAAGTTGTACTTTTTCCCCTTCACAAAAAAATAAGGTATCTCGCCCAAAATTTAGGTTAGGAGAAAGGGTGAAATCTGTATGGTAAGCATAGGCCGTACTTAAACCCGAGCGCTGCATCACGCCCATATGGAAAAAACCATTGCTATTTTTTATCCTCATGGGCACATTGGTGGGTACTCTGTCAGAAAACAATAAATATTCTGCAAATACATATTCGTTACTTCCGGGAATAGATTGAAATTCATTACTATTAATAAAATCAGTTCCGTTATCAACCCCAAAACTAGATTCATTCCCTTTTTTGGTGATAATAAATAGATAAAGTCCAATATCATCGGTATTGATTAGTCCTACTTCTTTAGAACCATTGCAATCTAAAGGTGGTAAAAGCGCAGCTGTAGGTTCGACCAAGTAGCCCGTGAAATGCCAAGCGTAAAAAGGGGCATTGCCTTCAATCATCATTACTTCATCGGTCAATTCAAAAAAAGCGGTTTCTCCAGCATCTAGCTCAAAAGCTTGTTCTGCTTTGGCTGTATTGTAAATTTTAGTGTTATTCTGCGTAGCTACTACATAAATTCTTTCGTATGGCCCTTTGTCAAAATCGGGCACATCTGTTGGGGCCTCATCTAGTTCTGGCCCTCTAATGGCTGCATAGCGAGTTCCTAACAAATGAACAGGTAGTAACTGATCTCCCGTATGCTCCAAAAAGTAAAAGGAATCGTCAGATACGGTAACAGCAATGGGTTTATTGGAGGTAATTTCTGTACCTGCAAGGTTATTATTAGTTTTAAATCCTTTTGCTTGCATGCTGTAAGTCTGGCCTTTATTTAATTTTACGGTAAATGTGCCTTCTCTACTGGTTTCTTGCAGTTCAGTTGTCGGCTCAAAAGTAACGAGTGTGTTATTTTCTGTGGCAATAACATGGATGTTGGAGGTGGTCAACACATCAAAGCCTTGTATGTTGGCAGGATCTTTCCTAAACGTAGTTTGGAATGGCGTAAAAAAATGAGTGCCCAAAGCGTTTCTTCCTTTTAGTGAGAAAGTTTCTGGGTTTACAAAGTGCCTGATTTCATAATAAATGCTCACAGGTACATCGGAGGTGATGTGCAGACCTTTGTTCAAGGGTGTATTGAGAAATGCGTTTACAACAAAACGGCGTTGACTAGTAAGGTCTATTTTACCAGTAGTGTTAGCGCCAATCTCGGCAGTAATTGTTTGAAATGCTTGATTATCAGGTTGTGTTACTTTGATGTTGGCAACTTGTTCGTAAGTGGTTACCATTAATACAATCTCTAAATTTTCTGTGTTGGGGTCTGCAATACTAGGGTTTGGCGCAGCAAACCAAAAAGATGTATCTACTTGGGCTTCGGTTTTTAAAATGGCCGAGCAAAGCAGACAACACAAAATAAAGTAGCGGATCAAAACATGAGTAGCAATAGTGAAAGATAAAAAAGGCTTGATGAAAAAATCATCAAGCCTAATGCTAAATATAAAAATGACTAGTAACCCTCATTCTGTGTCATGTTTGGATTGTTATCCAACTCAGACAATGGTATTGGGAACAATATTGGGTTTTGCTGTAAGTACGTAGCATTGGTTGGTAAATCTGCTGCATCAGGCCTGTTATCCAAAATAAACTGTAAGGCCCTCCCCCTTCTATTCAAATCACTAAAGAAGGACATTTCCCAGAACAACTCTACCCTACGTTCTTGAAATATCACGTCCAACACTTCATCTTGTGTAAGTGAATTTGGCAATGGATCTAATTCTGCCCTATCTCTAACAATATTGATTTGTGCAATGGCATCGTCTTTTCTACCAGCCTCGTTTAAAGCTTCTGCATAATTTAACAATACTTCTGCATAGCGAATAACCGGCACGTTCTGACCACTATACACATCATTATTGGCATTAGGTCCGAACCAGAATTTAGTGTGGATGTAACCAGTTGAAGAGAAACCAGCAGGTACATCTTCCGGCATGGTGAACTCCAAATCAGGATGTTTCTCTCCTGGCCCTATGATCTGTCCGTAGTAGCGCTCATCAATGATTTCTCCATCACCATCAGTCTCGAATGTCTCTATGAAATGTTCATTAGGGACCCAGTTTGACCAACCACCAAAAGGAGCAAAATCGTTACCTACACCACGAGGTGCAGCACGAGCAGCAAGGAATGTACCATCACGGCCTTCACCCCAACCTCCAGTATTGGTTTCACGATACTGTGTAGAAAAAACATCTTCTTCATTGTGCTCATTAGTCATGCGGAAAGCATCACGGTAGTTAGGTACCAAATCGTGTACCCCTAAGTTAATTAACTCTTCTGACCTTGTAACTGCATCAGCCCATTCTTCTTGGTATAAGTGTGCTTTGGCTAATAATGCCAATGCAGAGCTTCTCTTAGCCCTACCTAAATTGGCATCGTCCCAAGTTACCGGTAGTCCTGCTACTGCATCTTCTAAATCTTGTTCAATAACTGCCCAAACTTCTGTAGCAGGTGTACGCGCTACATTAAAATCCGTATCTGCTGTAGGTTCTTCGGTAATCAAAGGAACATCACCATAATATCTTACCAAGTTAAAATAGAAGAGTGCGCGTAAAAATTTGGCTTGGGCTGTGATCAAATCTTTAGCAGATTGCTCAGCGTCAATGCCATCTACCCTACCTATTACTGTATTGGCCCTTGCAATACCTAAATAGTGCTGAGACCAAATACGGCCAAATCGTTCGTTACCTGCATCCCACTCCAAACCTTCAATGGCACGATCTGCAGGCGATTCTTCCATGCGCATATCTCCAACCGGTAGCCATTCAACTTTGGTTACATATTCATTCTCGAAAGTACCGTACTTCTGCAACATATCGTACACAGAACTTAGGGCTGCATTAGCATCAGCTTCTGTTTTAAAGAAGGCAGCTTCCGTTAGATTAGAAATAGGTTCTAACTCCAAAAACTCCTGCCCGCAGGAGTAGCCCATAAAGGTCAGTATGGAGCATAAGACTGTGATTTTTAAATACTTTTTCATCTTCAATCTTTAATTATATGTTAAAAGAAATTTAGCTAAATAATGATGTTGAAATCATTCGAAATAACTCGTAAATAATAGTATTGAGTAGATGTACAGAAAATGGGAAAACCATTTCCTGTCCATCATAATTTATTTAAAATGTAAAGTTTAGACCTGCACGATAGATGCGCGGTAATGGATAAACTCCATTGTCTACCCCACTTTGTTGAGCACTTTGGTCTTGATCACCAATTTCAGGGTCAAATCCACTATAGTCGGTTATAGTAATCAAGTTTTGACCACCTACATAGAACCTTGCTCTTTGTACACCTAATTTAGAGGTAAGCTCTTGTGGTAAGGTGTAACCGATTTGTAGGTTACGCAAACGAACGAAAGAACCATCTTCTACATAAAATTCAGAAGCAAATGGATAGTTGTTTACATCGTTGTAATCTATTCTCGGGATTTCATTGCTTGTGCCAGGGCCTGTCCAACGATTCAATACTTCTCTTACACTATTGGTTACGCCAGCGCCATTAAAGTATGGAATCTGCCATGTTTGCTGCTTAAACACATTGAATACATCTCTACCCGCTACCCCTTGCCAAAACATGGTAAAATCGAAATTTTTATAACCCATGCTTACGTTTAAACCATACGTAAGATCAGGGATAGGATTACCGATAATGGTACGGTCATCATTATCTATCTGTCCGTCAGGTTGGCCTGTTAGGTTACCATTATCATCTCTGCCGTTGGTATCAACAAATCTGAGGTCGCCCGGTTGTGGATTACGGAAATCGTTTACACCGTTTAACTCATCAGCTGTTTGGTATATACCATCTGTTTGGAATCCAAAGAAATAACCAACAGGAAAGCCGGGTTCAATACGAGTTATATCAAAACGGTCACTAGCTCCGCCTGTACCTCCGTTAATTGGTTGGCCACTACCTATAGATATAACCTCATTATCTAGTGTAGCAAAATTGGCAGATATATCATAGGTGAAGTCTCCATTGGCTTTGCGGTAACCTAGTGCTACTTCTAGCCCCCTGTTTCTTACTAAACCAGCATTTACAAGTGGCGCATTTGGTACACCTGCAGAAGTTGGAGGTGGTGCAGGCACTAATAATCCATCTGTATCTTTTACAAAGTAGTCAGCTACAAAGGTAACCCTACCATCAAAAAAGGCCGCATCTATACCGAAGTCAACTTGTGTACTTTCTTCCCATCTAAGATTTGGATTACCCAAAGCTGCTAAAGATACCCCTGTTACCGGCCCTTGTGCACCGCCTCCGAGTGTGTATTCTGTATTTGCTGAGAATCTTGTTAAACGGGCAAAGTCTCCAATTCTATCACCACCGAGCACACCGTAACTTGCACGGAATTTTAAGTCATCTATCCAAGATACTTGAAAGAAATCTTCCTCAGAAACCCTCCAACCAGCAGATAAAGAAGGGAAAGTACCGAAGCGATTATTCGCACCAAACCTAGAAGAACCATCTACACGCACAGAAGCAGAGAAAAGATATTTATCTTTAAAATTATAACGGAAACGACCGATATAAGAAGCCAAGGACCAGCGTGTACCTCCACCGCCTGCTCCTCTTCGCTCTGGGTTGGCATTTAAACTAATAGCCCTAATATCATTTGTCAAAAACTCAGTAGCACTGGCATCCAAAGTTAAAAACTCATAGTTCTGTGCTGTTTGACCCACCAATACATCTACATTGTGATCTCCAAATGATTTGTTATAGTTTAAGGTATTCTCAACCAACCAATCTATACTTTGCGTACGGCGTTGGAATAAATCGGCATCTGGGTTGTTTGCCAAGCCTCTATCATAAAGCGGATCAAAGCGATCACTTTTTGTTAATATCAAATCAGCTCCTACGTTTAATCGATAGGTTAAACCGGGTAAAATTTCATAACTCATAAAGGCCGTGTTCAAAGACCTGATAGTTGTTAAGAAATTTTCTAGCTCATTCGCTCTGATCACAGGGTTATCCAAACCTGTAGAGTAATACAAACTAGGTCCGTTTACAAAACCATCTACTGGAATGGTCGGTAACATGCTTAGACCAATATTGAATAAACCATTTGCAAAGTTACCACTTCTAAAAGTCTGCTGCTCTGCAAAAGAAAGTGTACTGCTGGTACCAAACTTTATTTTATCATTTAATTGGAAATCTAGGTTTGAGCGGAAACTGTATCTATCAAAACCAGATTCTATCAAGATTCCTTCTTGATTAAAGTAGTTAAAATTGATTGAGGCCTGCATTTTTTCATTACCTCCTTGTATGCCTAAGTTATAATCTTGCTGTAAACCTGTTCTAAAAAGCTCATCTACCCAATTAGTGCCTTCACCTAAACTGCCGGGATTAGCCCATTCAGGGTTAGGGGTCTCCCCTGCGTTTATGTATGCTTCATTTGCTAGCTCGGCAAATTCAGCTGCATTTAAAAACTCAGGTTGCCTCCAAGCTTCTTGCAAACCCATATCCACACTCAAATTAACTGTAGCCTGACCTGATTTACCCCTTTTTGTAGTAATCAATACTACACCATTGGCTGCCCTAGCCCCATAAATAGAGGCTGCCGAAGCATCCTTTAATACTTCGATAGACTCGATATCTTTAGGGTTGAGCATGGCCAAAGAGTTAAATTGGTTACCGCCAAATCCAGCACTGGCTGCCCCAGAGTTCTGTACTGTTACAGGAAAACCATCTATTACATACAAAGGCTCGTTGTTACCGAAAGAACCTACACCACGTACACGTACTGAAACACCACCACCGGGTTCACCAGAGTTTTGTGTTACCACCACGCCGGGTGCTCTACCTTGCAATGCCTGATCAAAAGACTGTACAGACATTTTTTCTAACTCCTCACTTTTTACAGATGAAATGGCCCCTGTCACCTCTCTTCTTGCCTGTGTACCGTAACCTACCACAACTACTTCTTCTAACTGCTCTAAATCCGGTTCTAAGGAAACATTAATGGTAGATTGGTTGCCTACCTCTACTTCAGACATTTGATAACCAATATAACTGTACTGCAAAACGTCTCCACTAGAAGCATTGATGGTATATTCGCCATTAATATTGGTTGTGGTTCCTGAAGTAGTACCTTTTATAATGATACTCACACCCGGAAGGGCCTCATCAGTATCGGCAGTTTTTACTACGCCAGAAATCCTTTGCTGATTGGGCGCATCGTATATTTCTTCTACAAATTGTAAAGGCTTTTCAACAGGCTTTACATTTATGGTGTTGTCTATCCTCTTAAAATGCAAGCTGTAAGACTTGGAGAGAGATTCAAGTATGGCAGCCATGCTGGCTTTTTTGAATCTCTTCGAGAATTTCTTGTTTCCTGCGATGTTAAAAAGATTGTCTTTGTAAGCGAAAGTAAATTCTGTTCGCGTTTCTAGCTTTTGGAAAGCTCCTTTCAAATCTACTGACTCAAAATCAACAGATACCTCTATATCTCTGAGGGATTTTTGACCATACCCGGTGTTTGCAAATAGCAGCCCGCTCAAGGTGAGCTGCAAGCTTATCACCGCAGCCGTGTAAAATGACATAAGCAGTGCTTTGCGTAAAAAATTCATTTTCATAAATTTGAACGTTTTAGTGTGAAACATTAAAATATCGCTGCTATCCTGCCAAGCGCCAACTTAATGGATAGCAGCTTTTTTATCTTCAGTTTAGTGTGGAAATTGACACGTGCATCAGTATCCAGAAAAAACCAGATATGTTTGGAGCATATCTGCTAAAAAAATCTTGAATGCGTTCGTAGTGTAAATTTTCATATTTATTTAGGTTAATGATTTATTGATGATCCAGCATTATTTTATGACCACATGTTTTCCATTGATCTCAAAATCAAAAGCAACACTAAAGCTTATGCCCGTTAGCACCTCTTTTAATGAGGCGTCTTTATAGCGGCCAGTAAATCCGTTCTTAAATGTCAATTCCCGTTTTGACTCGATTTCTACACCATACCAAGCTTCTAACCTGGTAACAATCTCTTGAAATGTTGCCGATTTAAATACCAACTCGCCCTTGCTCCACGCCAAGGCGTCTATATTAAAATTGATGGATTGGATTTTACCTGTAGAGGTGTTGAGCACTGCAGCCTCTTGTGCAGTTACTAATAAATCTGATTGCTTATTGACATCTGAAAACTTTACCTTGCCTTCTACCACGTTGAGCACGATTTGCTCGCCCTCAGCAAAATCTTTCAGATTAAAAGCCGTACCGAGTACCTTTACCTCAGCGCCATTGGTATTTACAACAAAAGGCATATTAGGATTGGAAACAATATCGAAATATGCCTCACCTTCTAGCCTTACCGTTCGGCTACCTCCTACAAATTTTTCGGGGATAAAAAGTTTACTGTTTGAGTTGAGTATGACTACACTACCATCAGGAAGTTTGAGCGTACTTTTTTCTCCAGCTTTGTTTGCTTTTTCTATGATTTTAGTTTCTTCTACCTGGGCGTTTTGTTTATTTAAAGAGAGGTATTGAGTATTCCACACAAAGTATCCGGCTATTAAAAGAGCAATAATAGAGGCTGCTACGCTAAAAATCTTGAAGTTAAAGAAAGGAATTACTATTCCTTTTTCTTCTTTAGAGCCAGAGAAGTCTTCTTGGTCTTTATCGATAAAATTTTCGAGTCGGTTCCAAAGTTGGACTTGGTTTACCTTTGGTGAGCCTGTGCCTTCAGATTTCCAGAAAACCTCTAGCTTTTTGTAAGCTTGTCTTTCCTCCTCTGATAAGGCTGCAAGAAGCTCATCTAACTTTTTAAGCTCTTCTTTACTAGCCGAGCCTTCCCACTTTTTTATAACAAGTCTTTCTATGTGGTTCATGTAATTTGTCTTTTCTAATGTTGTAGAGCCGACAAAAAACAAACACCACTACTCAAATACAGAAAAAAATCAAAAAAATTAAAGAATGGTATTTATAGCTTTTATCTTTTAGTGATTGCACATTGGCTTGATACTTTTTTTCTTGGGGGTTTACCGAATGTCCATCTTTTTGATAGGCCAATACGGCCTCTCTCAATTGCTTCACCGCTTTGGCTACGTGGTTTTCTATGGTATTTTTAGAAACCCCCATGATCTCAGCAGCAGCGGCATATTTGAGACCATCTTCCTTTACAAGTTTAAATGCTAGGCGGCATTTTGGCGGAAGGTTCTCGACTTGTTCGTTCAAGAAATGATGTAATTCTTTGGCAGCTAAAATAATATCAGGGGTAATGGGCGCACAAAAATGTTCTTGGTTGGCATTTTCGGTTTCGTTATCTAGCACGACCAAATTGTAGCGCTTATTACGTTTGTTGATTTTGATAACCTCAAATCGCACCGCTTTATATAGGTAGGTGTTTAAATTGTTGATTTTGTGAAGCTCTTTCCTGTTTTTCCATACTCTAGTGAGCACTAAATAAACGACTTCTTCGGCTTCTTCTATGGTAACGTATTGGCAGGCAAACTTGCAAAGTTTTGGGCTTACCATCTCAAACAGCTTTCTAAATGCTTGCTTGTCCGCCTTTTTCGACAACTGTTTTTGTAAGCTTAACAATTCGCTTTGAGAGTCCATAATGATAATTTCAGCTAATTTACATTTTCATATTTTGCTAGTAGGTGATAAAGCCGGCAATTAATAGATTGTTAGCTTATTTAATATATGAAACTAACAATTGTTTAATAATTCGCCAAAATGTATAGTTTTTTATCTTGCAAAAAATATTAAAAGAGCATAAAACAACGGTTAAAGTATACTTGCTCTATTTTCACTCTTTAAAATATACAATGATGTTGGCTTAGCTTATTGAATGTTGATTGACATTCAAATTTTTTTTGAAGTTATACGAACAAATGAAAAAATTTAATCTTCTAAAACCGAATTATGAAAAAACATGGACAAGGATGGATAATTGAAATATGCTATATGGCAAATAGCTTATTTAACCTTAAGTTATGTTACACGATTGGTCTTAAGAAACTTATTTCTTTGAGGTGGTAAAGGAGGACTCAATTTAAAGCCCTATTAATATTTTTTATAGACCAATAGTAGTATTTTTCAATGTATTCTTATTGCTTAAAAATACTTATAAGACGAGCTAAACTATCAAGGCTGGCTCAATAAAACTTTTCAATCTGCATATTCCACTCAGGTGATTTCAGCTTGTCGATAATCCTAGGGTTAAGGAGTTTTACCAATTCAGAGTTTTTGGGGAAGGTATAGCTGTAGTAATCAATCTTAAAGCTGTTATCGATTACAGCGTAATCTTCTAAGAGTCCTTTTTCCTCTAGCTGATGCATTAAAATAGGTTTGTCGTAAACTAATATCTCAGCAGTGCCATTTTGTAATTCGCTAACGGCTACCTCTATGTTCTGAACGGCCTGGTGTCCCACTCCATAAAGAGAAAGTAACTCCGAAGCACTTGATTTTTCTACCGTAACCACACTAAACTTCTTAAAGTCTTGAATAGATTCGATTTTTTCATTGATAGACTGTACGGTGAGTGCCGAAGCGATACTTGCAGTTAGACCTGAAATTAATATGATGGCCATAAACATCCACACAAAGCCTACAATTCTACCACCTAAAGTTCTGGGCGATTTATCGCCGTAGCCTACGGTGGTCATGGTTACAGCGCTCCACCAAAAGCCTTGGGCAATGCCTTTTAGGTTACCGCCAAACTCCTCAGCATTTTTCTTTCGTTCAAAAATCCAAATTAAAAAACCAAAAATAAAAATGACCGAAAGCAGACCGAAAAGAGCCGAATAGAATTGCCAGCTAAATAGGTTTTGGATAAAGCCTAAAATAAAGGAGCCGCTTTTCTTCGCTACCACTGTTTTTGATATAAAATATGGTTGAGAAAAATCCAGTCGCTGCATCCTCCTTTCGGTTACGGTAATGGGGTTGATGCTCATATCCACTTCGCCTGAGTCTATGGCAGCCAGCAATTCTTCTATAGAACCATAAGCGACAAACTCATATTCTAAATCTACCTGCTTATTTACCATCTCCCATGAGTCTATGCTCAAACCTGTGTAAGTATCTCCCGATTTTGTTATAAAGGGCGGAGCTTCTTTCACGCCTATTTTAATAATAGAATCGGCAGTTTGTGAGCGTGCGGTTTGGAAGGAAAAAAGTAGCAGAATCAGTAAAAAAAGTAGTCTCATATCTTCTTGTAGTTCGCGAACAAAATGTTGTTGAGATGCAGGAATATATGGCATTTTAAGGGAAAAGCAAAAAACAAAGCGCCCTATCTGTTAGGCATATTCTAGCTTTAAGGTTTCGTGTGAAGCTGCTCTTTTGAAAAATCAAACCTTTTTTGCTACATAAAACCCATAACTGTAGTAATTTTTATAGGCACTGTATTTTCTTATTTCCTCTTTTTCTCCTTCAACAATACTTTGTGCCACTGATGAATTATTGTGTTTATTAAGAAAATCATCAAAACGGGCTTCCATAGGTTCGTAGTAGTTTTTTAGCCAACTGCTTGGCGGTAAATGGAAGTAACCGACGGGAGAAAAGCCGTTTTCTTCCAAGATTTTGATTTTATTAGAAGCAGTATCGATTTGTGGATATTCCGCATTCCAATGCGATTCTATTTCATTTGGGCGCGTGTTGGTAAGCCATGTAATCTCACTAACGGCCAAAAAGCCGCCGGGCTTCAAGAATTTTTGCCATTGCTTTACCCCTTCTTTAAAACCTATGTTGTAAATCGCTCCCTCAGACCATATTATGTCCAATTCTTCTTCTTCAAAAGGCAGGTCTTCCATAGACTTTTCTAGTGTGATGATTTTGTCTTGTAAACCGAGTGTTTGTGCCTCTTGCTTCAATTTTTCTAAAAATGACGGAAACAAATCTACAGCTGTAATCTGCCCATTTATGTTTTGAGCAAGCACCATAGTCTGTGCACCGGAACCACAGCCAATGTCTGCTACTTTCGGGTTTTTCTTACCATCTAAATCAATAAAGCTCAAAGCTTTTAGCGTATCCGTGGTGCTTCCAGGGCCTTGCCTTTTTGCATTTTTATGGAAATCTACCAACAAATCTAGTTCTGTCACTGGCTCTTATTTTTATTATAATAACTTCAAATATATCTGCTCAACGAGAGTACATAAAAAATGAATTAAAAGTGTACTAAAGAGAAAATGATTTTAGAGTTTTTATCATTATGTTTCGTGGGGCTACTACAAACAGTGGCTAATGTTTTCACTTTATTCCCGACCATTTATTGTCGGTCATATTAACTGTTACTTTACCTTCTTTTCCAACCATAATTTTATACCATTATAATCTAACTGCCCACTAGCTATATCTACTACGAATTTGTATTTTTCATCTTCTGATGCCCAAACATCTACATCCATTTTTAACAACATTAGCCTCATCAAGATGTATCCAGTACGTTTATTACCATCTGAAAAAGGATGGTTTTTTACGATGCTTTCAATCAACGCAGCGGACTTCTCCAATATGGATGGATAAAGTTCTCTTCCATCAAAGGTTAAAAAGGGCCTTTGTAAAGCAGATTCTAGCATGCCGATATCTCTAATACCTTCTACACCACCAAATTTCTTCAAAGCAATAGCATGGACAGCTAAAGCCTCTTTCAATGTAATCATTCGGCAAGTCTTTTGAGAAGTCTGGCATCTTCTTCAAATATCTTTTTTACCAACTTAGCTGTTTCTTGCTTTTCAACTCCTACTCTTTCAATCTCTTTAAGGTAATCTAAAATAGGCTGCAAACAATCTTCTGGTAGTTTTTCGATGATTTCTTGTATCTCTATTCTGATGTTGGCGTCCATAGTCTGAGTTATTTTGAGTGTTTAAACACAAATCTAAGTTAGACAATTTCCTGTTGAATTGCCTACATTATTAAAATGGTCAGAGTAAAAAAGTATTTATTTGTGGATCCAAGTATTTGCTTTTTGTATAAAAAACAAGATGGTGCAATAATCTTTAACCTGAATTTGGTTATTTCCCCTCTTGTTTTGGGGAAAAATAAATGGAACCGTAATGTGAGCTGAAAGCCATATAAATAGATATTGGATAACAATCTTAGGAAAAGTTACTAATACCACTTACTACATATGCACCAATTTTATCGTTCGCAATTGCGCCAATCGCATTGTGCCAATCGCTTTGCGCCAATTGCATTGCGCCAATTGCATTGCGCCAATTGCATTGCGCCAATTG
>CAKZMZ010000632.1 GCA_937129345.1 uncultured Thalassovita sp.
AAAAAAGGGGAGCCCGATGGACTCCTCTTTTTTTATATTTATTTTGATGGATAGTTACTAACAAACAGCTAAAGGCCATATTTCTACTGAATAGACTCCTCCCTGATCGCCTTAAACTCAGAGCCCTCTTTCCATTTTGGGTAAATGGGTTCGGTGGCGAGTTGTAGGCCGAGTTCCATAAAGAGTTGGGCATCTTGTACCATGCCGCCTAAATCCATGATTTCAGGATTGTACTCATCGCTAGGGCGGTGGTAACTGCTGGTTCTAAATTTTCTCATTTCAGCTTCTGCGAATGCTTTGCCTTTTTCTCTGTGGTCGTTTAAGCCCTTGGCATAAAAAGCGGGTATGCCCACTTTGGCAAAACTGAAATGATCCGAACGGAAGAACAATCCTTCATTGGGGGTTTGGTTGGGCATGATATACCTACCTTGCTTTTTGGCAATGGCCTCCGCCAAATCTTCCAATTCTGATTGTCCATAGCCTACCACGGTTAAATCATTCATTTCTCCAATGGCCTGCATCATATCCATATTGAGGTTGGCCACGGTTTTCTCCACCGGGAAAAGCGGATTAGCGGCATAATAAGCAGAACCGAGCAAGCCTTGTTCTTCAGCCGTTACTAAATTGAACAAAATGGTTCTTTCGGGTTGTATGCCCGCTGCTTGTATGTTTTGGGCGATGGCCAACATACAAGCTGTACCACTGGCATTGTCCAATGCACCATTATATATGGAGTCGCCATCCGCAGGCGTGCCTATGCCCAGGTGATCCCAATGGGCGCTGTACAAGATTACCTCATCTTTTTTGCTTTTGCCCGGTATGGTTGCCACTACGTTTTTAGAAGCATCGTAGCGCAAAGTATTTTCAACAGAAACTGAGGCGGTCATTCCCAATGGTATGGGTTTAAAACCGGGTGTGGCTGCTTTACCCGTGTAATTGTCAATCCCCGCAGTACTAAATAATTTAGCGGCACTTTCTAAGGTAATCCAACCTTGTATGGCACATTTAGAAGCCCCTTTATCTGCTGTGGTTAAGTGCAACTTAGCACCCGTCCAAGAGTTGGAGACTACTGCCCAAGGATAACCTGCCGCGCGGGTTTCATGAACGATCATTACGCCAGCAGCACCTTGCCTAGCAGCTTCTTCATATTTGTAGGTCCAACGGCCATAGTAGGTCATGGTATTGCCTTTAAAAAAGGTACTATCCTCACTACCAAAACCGGGATCGTTCACTAGCACAACAGCCGTTTTGCCTGTCATGTCTATGCCTTCATAATCGTTCCAGCCATATTCAGGCGCAACAATGCCAAAACCACAGAATACCAATTCTGAGTTTTCTAATCCAATGTTCTCAGTTTCCCTTTCGGTATAGGCCACAAAATCATCTTTTATTTTTAGGCTGATTTCATTGCCTTCTCCTTTAATACTCATTGTTTCAGAAGAAATACCCGTAATCTCTACCAAAGGCACTTCTTGAAAATAGCTGTCGCCATTGCCGGGTTGCAAGCCTAAAGCCTTAAACTGTTCTTCTAAATAATTGATGGTCTTGGTCTCGCCCTCGGTAAAAGGTTTTCTACCTTGAAACTCATTAGAGGCTAATGGCTCTAAGTATTTGGCAATATCTTCTGTAGTGATTTGAGGGATAGTATCTTTTACTGTCTCTTCACTTGATTGGCAGGCATTCATCAATACGAAAAGCCCAAATAGCAAAAATTGAGTTATGTATTTCATGTTTCAATATTTTTGATTTTTGAAGTCGCTAAAGTAATAAAAAAGAGGGGAGAAGGTCGGTTAAGGTGGGGGTAGGCCATATATTATAAGTTTTGGTAGTGATTCATTTTTAAGCTTGTTTGCGCTTTTCTACAGAAAAACTAAACTCACTGCCCTTACCTTCTTCTGATTCAAGACTGATTTTGCCTCCAAGGCTTTCTACTAATTTTTTTACGGTGGCCAAGCCTATACCCGTACCTCTTTTACCAAAGCGGTCTTCTTCGCCCAAGGTCTCAAACATTTCAAATATCTTTGCTTGGTATTCTTTGCGAATCCCCATACCGTTATCTTTTACGCTAAAGTGATAGTATGCTTCTGTTTCCTTAAAGCTGATAGTGAGGGTCGGTTGCTTACTAAGGTTGTACTTAATGCCATTGCTGATTAAGTTTAGAAATATCTGATAGAGGGCCATTCTGTTGGTGTAGATCGTAGGTATACTTTCTGGAAGTTCGATCTCCAGTTCTTCGGGTCCATCAGAATTGAAACTTCTGCTGTTACTTTTATCATCT
>CAKZMZ010000633.1 GCA_937129345.1 uncultured Thalassovita sp.
CAGTGCACTGCGCTTTTCGTACATCCTCATTTATAAATGAGGATGATGTATAGTAATTAGATCTTTGACTTTTTTTAAAAAGGACTGTCCATAAATTATAAAAATTGTACTATTCAAAGGTAATCCTGAAAATGGCTTTGAGCCATAATATGTATACAAATAGTATGAAACTATCATTTTTCGTCTTTGTACTCTGCGCTTTTACAACAAGAGAGTTGCAACAAACGCCCTTTTAGAATTAATTTGTAGATACGAACCAAAAGCTGAAGCCTTGAAAATAGAAGTTGATCATGAGAGCCCCATTCCGCTTCATGTACAAGTAGAGCAACTGTTAAGGGAACTAATAAAGCAGCCCTTATACGCAGATGGCGGATTTTTACCCAAAGAAGTCGAATTAGCAAAGAAGCTTGGAGTTTCAAGAAATACAATCCGACAAGCAACCAATAAGCTTGAAAACTTAGGGTTGATTGTTCGAAAAAAAGGAGTAGGTACCAGAGTAGCTGTGCCCAAAATAAGTACAGATCTTTCTGAGTGGCATTCTTTCACCCAAGAAATGCATTATAAGGGCATTTCCTTTGAAAATTTAAATACCGAAATTGCTTGGGTAAAACCTAAAGCGGCCATTCTTGAAGCATTAGGGTTAAAAGCAGGTATTGAAGTTCTCAAATTGACTCGATTGAAAGGATTGAACCAATCCCCGATCGTTTACTTTGAAAGTTATTTCCATCCACGTATTGGGCTTACGGGGAAAGAAGATTTCACTAAACCGCTTTATGAAATTATTGAGCAAGATTATCACCTTGTTCCTTCTACATCCTATGAGCGCATTAAGGCAGTTACAGCAGCTGGCATTTATGAAAAATTAAATTTACAACCTACAGACCTGATACTACTTAGAGAAAGGATAGTTACCGATAGGGGAGATAAGCCTTTAGAATATAATATTGGGCATTATCGTGCCGATCAATTCACTTACGAAATTGCTATAAAACGCCCAGTTTAGGTGTTATCCTTTTTTTTAGGAGAAAATTAGATTTTTTATATGTTCATATGTTTGAACATATTGTATAAATTTTTAAATTGCACTAACAATCGTAACAATAAAAAATGAGTCGTTCAACTGCCATAGGGATTGATGTAGGAGGGAGCCATATTAGCTGCGCGGGGTTTAATTTCGAAAAGATTGAATACGTAAATTCATCATTTAGTATAAGTAACATAGATACGGGCACATCTGCAGAAGAAATCATTAAGGCATGGAGTAAGACCATTCAAAATAGTATGGCCATTATTGGAGAAGAAAATTTAATGGGCATTGGATTTGCCATGCCTGGGCCTTTTGATTATCTGAATGGAATACCGCTCTTTACTGGGCAGAATGAAAAGTTCAAGAATTTTAAGAACATCAGTATTCCTGACTTACTGAGAAAAGAACTTGCGCTTCCTAAAGATTTTAAAATTAGATTTATCAATGATGCAACCGCATTTGCCATTGGAGAAGACTGGGTCGGGAGTGCCCAAGATTCAGAAAAGTCGCTTTGCATAACTTTGGGAACAGGTTTTGGCTCTGCATTTATTAGCGACAGCCTACCTGCAGTAAATGATGAGACTGTTCCTACAAACGGTTGTGTGTGGAATTTGCCTTGGAAGGAGGGTATAGCAGATGATTATTTTTCAACAAGGGGTATCATCTCTAACTATTTGGTAGCGTCTGGCATTAAAGTAAAAGGTGCTAAAGAAGTAGCACGTGCCTGTAGAACTGATAATAAGGCTCGTCAAGTATATGAAGATTTCGGTTCGGGTATCATACAATGCCTGAGTGAATGGTTAGCAAAATTTTCTCCTGATACGATGGTAATCGGGGGAAATATAGCAAATGCGATCGATCTCTTTCTACCTGCCATGCAAGAGGAAATGAAGCGTAACGGTCATCAATTTAATATTAGGGTATCTAAACTAAAAGAAGTAGCAGCCATTGTAGGGAGTGCGAGATTAATAGATGATGACTATTATCAAAAAGTACGACCACTACTAGCATATATGTAAACAAAGCCTACTAAAATGAGTGCAAAAACCATAAGCTATAAACGAGTGATCCCTGTTTTCATGACCTTTTTTGTTATGAGTTTTTGTGATATAGTAGGTATTTCGGTGGACAGGGTAAAGCTTGATTTACAATTGAGTAATAGTCTGGCACAATTGATCCCGATGGCTGTTTTTTTTTGGTTTTTCTTTTTGTCTGTACCTACTGGGATTTTACAAGATAAATATGGCAAAAAAAACGTACTGAACTTTGGGATTTTTATAACACTATTGGGATTGGTGGTCCCTTATTTCTTCTATACATACATCATGGTCATATTTGGGTTTGCTTTGTTGGGTATTGGCAACACCATAGTTCAAGTTTCTGCAAACCCACTACTAATTGATGTAATTCCCTCGGATAGAAAATCAAGTTTGTTGAGTCTTTCGCAATTCATTAAAGCCTTGGGTTCAATAATAGCGGCTCCTTTAGCAGGTTGGCTGGCTTCCCAATACGGAGATTGGAAATTAATATTTATAGTTTTTGGTACTACGTCACTGCTATCTATGCTATGGTTGGGCAGCGTACCTATCAATGAGAGCAGAAACATAGAAAAAAGGGCTTCTATTTTATCATCTTTTGGCCTTTTAAAAAATAGTTTTATCGCTATTATGGTCCTTTGTATATTTTTGGTAGTAGGTATAGATGTAGGGGTCAATTCGGTATCAGGGCAGTTTTTTCTTGAGAAATTCAATTCTAAGCAAGTACTTGCAGAATCGGGCAGGAGCCTCTTTTTCTTAGGCAAAATGTTAGGTACATTTTTGGGAGCAATACTTTTGCTTAGGTTACCCTCTAAATCGTTCTTTATTGGATCATCTTTACTAGGCACGGTAGCATTGCTATCTTTTTCATTTGCACCTTCAGAAGGCGTAGCACTAGTAGTACTTTTTATCATCGGTATTGGTATTGCCAATATCTTTCCACTGGCATTTTCCCTAGCCGTAGACCGGCTTCCTGAAAGAACAAATGAGATTTCAGGATTAATGATCATGGCTATTTCAGGGGGTGCGGTACTTCCACCATTTATGGGCTGGATATCAGATGTAGCCGGGGTGATGACAAGCTCATTTTTTTTAGTAGCTGCTTGCGCTATAATCCTGGTAGTTTCACTTCAGATTAGAAATAAAAAAGTAACGAAATAGGATATAATCACTGACACTATTTTAATACAATGATTGAAAATAGAACATCGAAAGAAGCATTAAGAGATAGCAGCCAATTTCTGCTCCCGATGCGACGAGGAAACAAACCCAAAGGGTATGATATTTATCCCTCATTAGAGATAGGAAGCGGAAAGATACTCTCTACTTTTGAGGAATTAGCCAAAAGACTAGCAGAAGAAAAGACCATCCTAATAGATGGCTACATCGGAGTATTTTTTGAAACGATACGTAAAACGTTGGAAGCTAATTTTTCTAGCTTAGGGAAAAAAGTGAATTGGATAGATTTCAATCAAACACTAAAATCTCAAGGGGAAATTCAAAGTTTGGTTGAGCCTTTTATGGGAGGAGACGACCCAATTTTTGGGAAACGGACTACTTTATCGATTACCGATTATTTTGACAGTTCAAAAATCAAAGACTTAAAGAAAGACCCTGATTCGGATATCAACATAGTATATGGAGTGGGGGCTGAGCTGATAAAATGGGAAGGGAAATTGATCTATATCGACCTTCCGAAAAATGAACTCCAATTTCGCTCTAGAGCAGGAAGTATTGGAAACTTGGGAACATCCATCAGCAAAAAACCTAAGGTAATGTATAAGCAGTACTACTTTATTGATTGGATAGTACTCAACAAGCATAAAAAAGACATTTTTAAAAAGATAGATTGGATGGTTGATGGACAACGACCACAAGACATCACTTTTATAAAAGGAAATGATTTACGGAAAGGACTGTCGGTAATGGCACAAAATCTTTTTCGTGTAAGGCCTTGGTTTGAGCCAGGTGTTTGGGGTGGCCAATGGATCAAAGATAAGATAGAGGGCCTAAATAAAGATGTAGTAAATTATGCTTGGTCGTTTGAGTTGATTGTTCCCGAGAATGGGATTTTATTTGAAAGCGATTCCCTGTTACTAGAAGTGTCTTTTGATTGTTTAATGTATCACAACCAGTTAGAAGTGATGGGTAAACATGCCAACAAGTACAGAGATGAGTTCCCACTTAGATTTGACTTTCTAGATACTTTTGATGGAGGAAATTTATCAGTTCAGGTACATCCAAGATTAAAATACATAAAAGAACATTTCGGAGAAAATATGACCCAAGAAGAAACCTATTATATTCTTGATGCTACCAAAAGGGCAAGATGCTATTTAGGGTTTCAAGAAGATATAGACCCTGAGGCATTCGAGGCAGACCTACAGGATAGTTTTGAGAAGAAAGAAGCATTTGATATAACAAAGTACGTGCAAGAACTGGGTGCTAACAAGCATGATTTATTCTTGATCCCTCCTGGAACAATCCATGGATCGGGCATTGATAATTTGGTATTAGAAATTAGTGCGACACCGTATATTTTTACATTTAAAATGTATGATTGGGTGAGGTTAGATTTAGAAGGAAACCTACGCCCACTAAATATTAAGCGAGGTATGGAGAACCTAGCTTTTGAGCGCAAAGGGGAATATGTAGCCAATAAACTTATCTCAAAACCAGCACTTCTTGAAAAGGGCCAAGACTGGGAGCTGTACCATTTACCTACCCACGAAGATCATTCATATGATGTACACCGCATCCATTTACAAACTGAAGTTTCAGTAAAAACGGAAAATACATTTCATGTTGTATCCTTAGTGGAAGGAACGTCCATGACCATAGAAACCAAAAATGGACTGAAACAGCAATTTAAGTATGCAGAGTCATTTGTAATCCCTGCCGCAGCAGAAGAATACAAGATCATCAATGACTCCAGTACGGAAATTATGGTCATAAAAGCTTTTATGAAGTAGATGTAGAATGAAAAAGTACTTAAGAATTACAAATTAATTTAGAACAGAACAAAATTATGAATAGGCTAATAACCATAGTGGCATGTCTACTAATGATAAGTTGTACTGAGCATAAAAACTCTGAAAGTGAGAAAGAGCGTGGCTTGGCCGAGCAAATAAAAACAAACAAAGATTTTGAGTTTGTAAAAAGTAAAGCCTTAAAAGTAGTGAGAACTGGATTTAATGCAGGCGACGGTTATGGCGAAGTCTGGATCCGTGACTATAATACATTTATTGAACTTTCGGCAGAAGTCCATCCTAAAGAAGACTTGAGAGAAAATTTACGCGTATTTTTTCGCCTGCAACGTGAAGACGGAAATATAATTGATGGCTTTATACCCAAAGAGAAAGCCAAACAAACTGAGGGAGGATACAAATATGTATTTACTGATCTGGAACCAAACTATGCAGGGCATAAAAACACTGTTGAGACTGACCATGAAACCTCATTGGTACAAGCCGTTTACAAATACGTGAAAAAAACAGGCGATACTAGTTTCTTGAATGAAAAAATTGGTAACAAAACAGTTTCAGAGCGTTTGGAATGGTCGATGGAATTTTTACTAAATCACCGTTGGAGCAAAGAGCACGGTCTAATTTGGGGTGCTACAACTGCAGATTGGGGCGATGTGCAGCATTGCCATCCATGGGGCGTTTTTATTACCGAAAATACAAAATTCTGTATTGATATTTATGACAATGCGATGTTTATAATTGCCTTGAACAATATGATGGAGCTTGTTCCATCGACCAAGATAAAATGGGAAAGTATTCGTGATAAGGTTTCGGAAAATACCATGAAATATTTATGGGATGAGGAAAACGATAAGTTTATTCCACATGTATATTTGGATGGGTCACCATACCCTGATGATTTTAATGAAAACAAAATTTATTACCACGGTGGAACTGCCGTTGCCATTGAGGCAGACCTGCTCTCTAAAGAACAAATAAAAATATCTCTCGAAAAAATGCTTGATAATGTAAAAGACTCGGGTGCAGGTTCTATTGGTTTAACGTTGTATCCTCCATATCCTGCATGGGCATTCGAAAACAAAGGAATGTATGAGTATGGCTATCAAAATGGCGGCGACTGGACCTGGTTTGGTGGGCGTATGATTCAGCAGTTACTCAAAAATGGTTTTGTTGAAGAAGCCTACGAACACATACAGCCCATGGTAAAACGTGTAAAAGACAATGATGGGTTTTATGAGTGGTACACAGTTAAAAATGAACCCAAGGGCTCAGGCACCTTCAGAGGTTCTGCTGGGGTACTTTATAAGGCAATTGAAATGTTTGAGGAATATGCAGATCAAAAATAATCGACAATGAAATCGCGAGAATTTCTTACTTTTCTTAGGTACAAGCTAATTCATTTTTATGATGGAATAGACTGCTAGGAGTGGTATGACCTAAAAAATGATTCAGCAGAAATGAAGGATCTTATCCAACAAGCTGAATATTCTAATGTTGTCATTGATTTGAAAGCAAGGCTTTTAGAACTATAAGAAAAATATAAAGACAGGCAATCTTAAACTCCTGAAAAAAAAAACGATGAAGAGGATAATAGTATTAACTGTGGTTCTTGGATTGATTTTCAACTCTTGTACAACCAAAAATAAAATCCTTTGGCAAATAGGCGAGAACAATAATAGCACTGAGGAATTTGCACTTGCCCCAAACGGCTATTCAAAGTTTGTTGAAAAAGATTTTGGTTGGGAAGACAAATATTTTCTGATCGGGTTTTCAGAAGATAAAACTGATTTTCCATATATTTTGCCGGGAACCAGTGATACCTGGGGTGGAACATGGGGAACTGCGGGATGGCGTTCACACACACTGAATATTTTGTTTGGAATTGATAAAACCCCCAAAGGAGGTGATTACAAGCTTATAATCGACATTGTAGATTGTAATCCCGAAGATTTACCACTTTTAAAAGTTACCGTAAACGGTAAATCGTGGAAATATCGTATTCCTATCATTAATGCAAACAGTGGACTTGACGGTATAACCTCTGATTCATTAGAATACCTAATTGAGATTCCGATTGAAAATGAATGGATAAAAGTTGGTGGGAACGAAATCAACTTAACCACTTTAGAAGGCTCGTGGTTAAGATTCGACCAGGTTAAACTAGATGCACCTGAAGGTACCCGTTTAAATGAACATAATAATGTTTTTGTACGTGATGTTAAGGCTGCTGATTATGAGAACGAAAATGTACAAGTACTATTGGTCGATGTTGAGCATCTTTCGGGCAGGCCAAAATTGCAGGTAAGGCTTGATGATGAAGAGATTCTATCAGAAATAATTGAAAAAAAACGCTATGCTTTTGAAGCTCCAATGCCTGCTGTTAAGACTAGGTTAGAGAGCGAATATGAAATCTTCGTTGATGGTGAAAAGGTACAATCAGGAAAGGTGGTACGCAAACCTCAAAAGCAAATGACTTCAGCGGATTATGTAGATACAAAAATGGGTACAGCTCATTCGCGCTGGATGATCGCACCTGGGCCATGGATGCCATTTAGCATGGTAAAACTAAGTCCCGATAACCAAAACGATAGCTGGCAAGCAGGCTATGAACCTACTTTTGAGTCGATAGGTTGTTTTTCACACATCCATGAATGGACAATTGCAGGGTTGGGATGCATGCCTACAAATGGGCCACTACAAACAGTGGTGGGTGATGAAAAAGATGTGGACAGCGGATACCGCTCACGTATCGATAAATCTACCGAAGAAGCGCCAATTGGTTACTACAAGGCTAATTTGATCGATTATGACATTCAGGCGGAGTTAACGGCAACTACACGTTGTGGTTTTCAGCGATATACTTTTCCAAAACACAAAGAAGGTTCTCGAGTATTGATGGACTTGGTAATCCCTAACGAATATACTTATAAATCCATTAGAGCATATTTAAAAAAGACTGGTGAAAAAACAGTTGAAGGTTACAGTCAGCAACTTTGCCCGAATACTTGGTCAGGTGGAATTTCACAGGAATATACTGTGTATTTTGTAGCTGAGTTCGATAGGCCAATTGCCGACTTTAAAGTTTGGACAGAAGATGGTACACAGCAAGTAGATGAGTTAACCATTGAAAATGCCGAAGATGTTGGGGCGATCGTTGAGTTCGATACCAAACAGAAAAATGTTGTACAATTACGTACAGGAATTTCTTATGTGAGCATTGAGAATGCTCGCGAGAACCTTGAAACAGAAATCTCAAAACCCTTTGGATGGAATTTTGAAGCTATACGCCAAAACAATGTTGACACTTGGAATAACTTGATGCAACGAGTAAAAATTACCACGAACGATGCTCGAGAGAAAAAGCGGTTTTACAATAATTTTTACCGTTCATTGTGCAGTCGAAATACTTTCAGCGATGTGAATGGCGAATGGCGGGATGCCAATGAAGTTGTTCGTAAAATGGAAAATCCCAGCTCACCTGCCTTGGGGTGCGACGCTTTCTGGAATACCTTCTGGAACCTTAATCAGTTTTGGAACTTAGTGACACCAGAATGGAGTAACCGTTGGGTGAAATCGCAGCTAGCCATGTACAGATCAAATGGTTGGTTAGCAAAAGGCCCCGCCGCAATGGAATATATTCCTGTAATGGTCGCTGAACATGAAATCCCGCTAATAGTTGGGGCATACCAAATGGGAATAAGGGATTACGATGTAGACTTGGCTTATGAAGCTGTTAAGAAAATGCAAACTACTCCTGCACAGGTTGTAGGGGGTGGCTTTGCTGGAAACCGTGACTTAGTTACTTACCTAAAGCATGGTTATGTACCATATGATGAGGGACGTTTTTCCAACTCTTTGGAATATTCTTATGACGACTGGACCGTATCGCAATTTGCCAAAGCATTGGGAAAAGAAAAGGATTACAACTATTTTCTCGACCGTGGTTATTGGTGGGAAAATGTAATTGACAGAGAAACGGGTTTTGCCCGAATGAAAGACTCGAAAGGAGAGTGGTTGTCTGACTTTGATGCCTATAAATCGGGAGCGAACCACCACTATGTTGAAGGGAATGCCTGGCAGCTCACCTTTTTTGTTCCTCAAGATGTACCTGCCCTTGCTAAAGCCATTGGTAAGGAACGTTTCATCAGTCGTTTGAATTGGGGTTTTAAAGAAAGTGATAAAACACGCTTCAATGGTTTAAACGACCAATACTGGAACTATCCTGTTATCCAAGGAAACCAGCAAAGTATGCACTTTGCCTATTTATTCAACTGGGTCGGAAAACCTTGGCTAACACAAAAATGGAGTCGGGCAGTTATGGATCGTTATTATGGTTATGGTATTGCTAACGCCTATCTCGGTGATGAAGATCAAGGGCAAATGAGTGCTTGGTTTATGATGTCATCTATTGGGCTATTCCAGACGGATGGTGGAACGAATGTTGAACCAATCTATGAAATCG
>CAKZMZ010000634.1 GCA_937129345.1 uncultured Thalassovita sp.
GAAAGGCATTTACAGCGCCTATGGCTTTGTCTATGGCCACATCCTTTAAGCTCACAATATCTGGGTTTACAGATTTATCTTCCTTAATATCAAAAAGGTAATGCCCCTCAATACCTAGTCGGATACCGACCACGCTCAATTTTATACCCTTGGCACCAATCTCTATACCGGCGTACAATTGTTCTTTTTCTTCTATGCCTTCGAGTAATGCGGTTATAGCTTTTACACTGGTGGCACTCCTCAAAGATTTGTAGATCTTTAGTGCCTTTCTGAAATGTATTATCGCTTTTTCTGTAAGCCCTTGATCTCTGTAAAGCAAGGCAAGGTTTTCATAGGCTGAGGCTTCCCAGTATTTATTTTTAGACTTAACGGCAGCTAATCCACGCTCTAAAAATTCTTCGGCCCTTTCAAACTGAGCACTTTCTCTCAACGTATTGCCAGTTTTGATATATTCTAGAGCCTGGTTCTCTGCTTCTTGCTTTTGTGCATGTATGGGTAAATAAAAAAGAACGCTAAGCGCGAAAACAGACAAAAAAGTTTTCATAAAAATCAGGTTAAAAATGTTTGTATTGTTAAAACTGATACTTTCTAACGCAGCTACAGTAGATTTAGTAGAAATTGCATTTGGAAAAGTCCTAGCTTAAAAAATTTGTAGCTCTAACATACCAAAAAAGTATATCTTACTTATTTAAGTTACAGATTATGCTCAAATTATCTATAAAAAGTACGCGGTTCAAGTTTCATTGCCTGTAAATTTTTAAACTTGCAATTAAGAATAAAAAATTTTTTCAACTAATTTGATTTTAATGAAACCTACACTATTGATTCTTGCAGCAGGGATGGGCAGCCGATACCAAGGTCTCAAGCAAATGGATACATTCGGCCCTTCAGGAGAAGCGATCATAGACTATTCCATTTTTGATGCGATAAGGGCTGGCTTCGGAAAAATAGTTTTCGTGATCAGCAGAAAAATAGAAGCAGAGTTTAAGGAAATGTTTATTGATAAACTAAAGGGCAAAGTTGAAACCAGTTACGTGTTGCAAGAACTAGATGCTTTACCCAATGGCCATAAAGTACCAAAAGATAGAGTTAAGCCTTGGGGAACGGGTCATGCGGTTTTGGTCGCTGCAGAAGACATAGATACACCCTTTGCTGTGATCAATGCAGACGATTTTTACGGTCAGCATTCTTTTGACGTTTTGGCCGATTACCTTAAAGAAATGCCTGCCACCTCCACAGATTATTGCATGGTTGGTTACCAACTGTATAATACACTTTCTGATCATGGAAGCGTCTCTAGAGGCATTTGCGTTACAGATCAGTCTGATTTTTTGCAAAGTATTACTGAGCGCACCAAGATAAATAAGCAAAACGGGAAAATTGCTTATGAAGAAAACGGCGAGCGAGTTCCGCTTACAGGCAATGAAATCGCTTCTATGAATATGATGGGCTTTCCACCTTCTGTTATGACCCATTACAAAAGCCAATTCGAGGATTTTTTAAAAGAAAAAGGAGGTGAGCTTAAATCTGAATTTTACATTCCTACTGTAGTGAACAATCTCATACACTCGGGGCAAGCGCGCATGAAAGTGCTGAATACGCCAGAAAAATGGTTTGGTGTCACTTACCGACAAGACAAGGAAGTTGCGGTAAAAAAACTGCAAGAACTTGTTGAGGAAGGGGTTTACCCATCAAAGCTATGGGGCTGATTTTTTTTGAGATAGCATTATTACTTGTTGGCTTTGTATTGCTCACCTATGGCGCCAGGTATTTGGTAAAGGGCGCCATAGAGTTGGCTTATCTATACCATTTGCCCGAAATTCTGATTGGTATGAGTATACTTGCTCTAGGGACCTCTCTACCAGAACTGATCGTTTGTATCGTAGCGATAAACAGAGGCTTTTCTGATATGGTGTTCTCCACACTGATTGGTGCCAACATATTTAATTTATATGCCATATTAGGCTTAATCGGTTTAATATTCCCTTTTTATCTGAGCAATACTGTTATTTTTAAAGAAATTCCATTAATGATACTTGCCACACTTATTATAGTGGTCATTACCAACGATCAGTTATTGTTTGATGCATCAGAAAATGTGATTTCGCAAACTGAAGGACAAATTCTTTTATTTTGCTTTAGCCTTTTTGTTTTAATGGTATTTCTGAATTTGCGAAAAGGTGGCTTTTCTCGAATAAAATTTGAGGAAGACCAATCTGCTAGGAAATGGCAAATTTTCATTTGGATTTCTGGAGGGGCTGTGGCTACTGCTTTTGGTGGTGAGTTGATCGTAGATGAGGCTACAAGATTGATTCAAAGGTTTGAGCTTACTCAGCGCTTTTTTGGTATTACAGTGATAGCTTTTTTTACTTCTTTACCTGAGTTGGCAACTTCTGCCATTGCTGTTTACAAGCGGAAACCGGGTTTGGCATTCGGTAATATATTAGGGTCAACCATGTTCAATTTTTTATTTGTGCTCGGAGTTAGCGCGCTCATCAATCAACTCGACTTTAATAAAGGTTTTAATTTTGATCTTAACTTTTTCCTTTTCGGCACTATATTACTTTTTGTAGGTATGTTCTCAGGAAAAATGAAAAAACTAGATCGGTGGCAATCCTTTTTCTTTTTGTTATTCTTTGTAGCCTACTTGTATTTTGTTTGGGTAAGGATTTAATATTTACAATTCAAATTTATCGCAAAGTAAATCTATTAATTGGCCAACGCCTTCTTCTAAGGGCAAAACTACGGGTATTTTTGTTTCCTGCTCTAATTTTTCTTTTGCTGCCTTGGCTTGCTCTAATGTAATGCCGTTAGTGTTCAAACAGATTGCCATGGTTTCAACTCCGTACATTTTAATCAAATCTATTTCTGCAGAGAGTTCAGGGATTTTTCCCAGTGATGCATCGTTATCGAAATAAACTCTGCTCAGTTGATGTTGCAATATCACTCCGTCCATTTGGCCTGAAATCAAAAATTCTGAGCCGCAAGGGCCGGAGGGGTTTCTCAGTGAAGATTGCCCTTCAACCAAAATCAATTTTGGGTTTGTTTGTTTATAGCAAGTATAAATGCTGTGCTCTATTTCGCCAGAAATAAAATCGTTAGGGGTTGCATCAAAGATAAAACCATAGCGGTGCCCTTGCAACCAACCGGTTTGCCCGGTGTACAGCATTTCTGTATGAATGTTTTTTTTATTTAGCCCATTCGCCAAAAAGGCTGCGGTAGTGCGTTTGCCAACGGCACAGTCTGTACCTAATACTGCAATTTTTGGCGTAGTAACCTCTTTGATTTTTCCGCTCCAAAAGTGCAAGTCTTTAAATTCTTTTGGCTTTCTAATGTCTATAATGTATGCCTTGTTTTCCTTGGCCAACCGAACCATTTCCGGTTTGTTAGAAATGAAATCATGCAGGCCATTGACCATGGAGATACCTTTTTCAAGAAATGAAGCTGTTATTTTTAATAAGCTCTCGGGCAAATATCCTCCATGTGTAGCTACACCTATAATACCATAGTGCACAGATATTTCTAGTCCAGAAAGTGCTTCTTCTAAGTCTTTAAATACTGGAATACCTCTTTTCTTGCCATCCAATACCTCACCGGCATCTCTACCAGCAAAGTTTTTATCCAAGACGCCTACAATATTGTATCTTTTTGTGCCTCTTATTAAGCCATGGGCTGTTTTAGCATCATTTTTATCTAAAAAACCTTGGGTAATAACCAATGCATTGCCTTCCATAATGATTTTTGAGTTTGAGGCCGAATCTACTTTTTATTTTGCTAATTGTGTTAAGATCAGGGAAAATTCAAAAAGGTTTTTACAGGATCTATCTGCCCATTGGCTTGTTGCATTATTGACTATGATTGTATTAATGCTTAGCTTTTTAGCGGGAATCAAATCTCTTTCCTTATCGCCGATCATATAAGAGTTTGTTGGTTCTATATTGAACTTATTCAAAGCTTTTTCAAACATCAAACTATCGGGTTTTCTACTAAGTGAAGTAGAAAAATCAGGATGGTACGGAGAGAAATACAGGGCATCTATGAGGTTTCCACAAGCCTTTTGTAATTTTTCATGACAGGCGAGCACTTCCTTTTTGGTATATAGGCCCTTAGCTATGCCAGCCTGATTTGTAATGATGATCAATAGATACCCCAAAGTTTTGAGGTTTTGCAGTGCCTCGGGCACTTTGTATTCTAACTCAAAATCGCTGGGTTGATAGGTATATGCGCCTCTTTCTATATTTAAAACTCCATCTCTATCTAAAAAAATACACTTTGAGGTTTTTGCTTTTAAATGATCCATATAAAAAGTAAAAGAAAAATTGAGGTAAATAGCCTTTGCTTATTAAATTAAATAAGCATTACTGTATATTTGAATTCCTAAAATTAAAGCAAATGATAGAGATTATTCCTTCCATTTCAATTATTGGTGGCAAAGTAGTCCGCCTAGCGCAAGGCAATTATAAAAATCAAACAGAATACAGTAAAAGTCCTATAGATATAGCCAAAAAATTTGAAGATGCCGGCATTAAAAAAATCCATATGATAGATCTGGACGGTACCAAGGAAGGTAAAGTAGTAAATTACGATGCCTTGGGCCTCATTTGTGGGCATACCGATTTAGAGGTTGATTTTGGAGGTGGAGTCAATACAGATGGAGATATAACGAAGGTATTTGAATATGGTGCCAAAATGGTTACGGTCGGCAGTTTGGCCATTAAAAATAAAAGCCTTTTTTCTTCATGGATCATATCTTATGGCAGGCAAAAAATTACCCTTAGTGCCGATGCCAGAGATGGTAAAATACGGATCAGAGGCTGGCAAACAAAAACAGAAACCGATCTTATGGAGCATATCGGTTACTATTACAACAGGAGTATTTTGTATATTAAATGTTCTGATGTAGCAAAAGATGGTTTGCTAAGCGGCCCTGCTTTTTCGATCTATAAAGACATTATTGCCAAATTTCCCGGAATAAAATTGTTGGCCAGCGGGGGCATAAGCAACATTGATGATATAAAAAAACTAGAAGAAATCGGCGTATACGGAGCAATTATCGGAAGGGCCTACTATGAAAATAAAATTTCTCTAGAAGAAATAACCAAGTTCCTTTTAAAATAACATAAATTTTGTAAAAGCATATAGATTTTTAATATACTTTACATTATTTTATACCCTTATTACTTGTTTTCTTATACTTATTTGTTTGCTTTAAACGGTAAAACAAAATTAATTTCGTTTATTTTTACAAATAAAGTGCTTTTATTTTGAAATACTTTTCTTTTTTATAAATTGCAAATCATTGTTTTTTATATTAATAATGATGAAAAACAGCTAATAATCGATTGATTTACATAAAAATATAAAAAATGAGTTCGTCTATTAAGTTAGATCAAACTGACCGTAAAATCCTTACAATTCTTCAGAAACACGCCAAAATAACCAATGCGCAACTTTCCAAAGATATTGACCTCTCTCCAGCTCCTACATTAGAAAGGGTTAAAAAACTCGAAAATACAGGTATTATAGAAAGCTACCATGCAAAGCTCAACGGGCAATTATTAGGCTTTGACATCAATGCTTTTGTACAGGTTAAAGTAAATAGGTTTGATAAAAAGAGTGTAGAGTCCTTTTTAGGAAAAATAGGTAAGGTTGATGAAGTAATAGAATGCCACAGTGTTACAGGTTTCTATAATTTTTTATTGAGGGTAGTGGCAAAAGATATGAAATCTTTTGAGTCCGTTTTGAGTGAAAAAGTAAGCACTATTACCGAAGTAAACGAATATAATTCTATGGTCATTATGTCTACACCAAAAGATACAAAAGTGATTCCCGTTTAGTGCCAATCATAAAGTTTTTGTGTAAAAAAGCCCTTTTCTTTAAAGAAAAGGGCTTTTTTAATGATTCTACAAATAAATGTAACAACATTATATTCTATTGTACTTATCCTTTATAGAGTATTTTAGGTTAACTTTATATGAAATATTACAAAATAATTTAACATTAATTACCAATTTTAGTTAGATTTATAGTTCTACAGCAAAATGCTCATTAGGATTTTCCTTAACCATTTGCTATCGATTTTTACAACTAAGTCAATGTTAAAGCTATAGATACTTCATTTCTGATCATGCATTTAAAGTTTTAAAGAAAATTAACTCAAATTTCATGAGAAATCAGCAAATAAAG
>CAKZMZ010000635.1 GCA_937129345.1 uncultured Thalassovita sp.
AAGTTAAGACTGTCTGAACCACCGTATTGATGATGTTCCTGCCTCCCGGGCTACCAATCACTAATACAGGTTTGCCATCTTTGGCCACAATGGAAGGCGTCATGCTTGAGAGCATTCGTTTCTCTGGCTCAATAAAGTTTGGTTTCGAGCCAATCAATCCTGTTGAGGTAGTGTAACCGGGTTTTGGGTTGAAATCGCCCATTTCGTTATTGAAAATAAAACCCAATTTAGGAGAACCCATACCAGAACCATAGCTATGCTCCAAAGTATAAGTGAGGGAAACCGCATTGCCGCTTTTATCTACCACAGAAAAATGGGTGGTGCTTGTGCCATCATACAATTGCCCGTATTTGCTAGAGTCACTGGGCGATGCCATTTCCATATCGATGTGTTCAAAACGCTTTTGGGCAAATTCCTTTGAGGTCAGCCTATCGATTGGTAAATTTGGATTAAAATCAGGGTCACCCATATGTTCTGCTCGATCTGCAAAAGCGCGGCGCATCACTTCCGCCACCAAATGCACATATTGGGCAGAGTTAAAGGGAATGGTCTCTAAATCGGCCTGTTCCATTAAATTCAACATCTCCACCAAAGCTACTCCACCAGAACTTGGAGGTGGCATAGAATAAATCTCATATCCATTGAATGTGCCCTTTATGGGTTTCCTTTCAATGGCCTCGTATTTTGCCAAATCTTCTTGGGTGATCAAGCCGCCGTTGGCTTTCATGTAGCTCTCGATTTCTGCGGCCACTTCTCCTTTGTAAAAACCATCCTTTCCTTTGTCTCTGATGGTGGCAAGTGTTTTGCCCAAGGCGGGCTGTTTCCAAACTTCTCCAAATTGTACCAATTCGCCATTTTCATGGGTAAAGTAATTTTTAAGAAAAGGAATGCCTGAATTTTCTTTGAAAAACACCGCATCTTCGTACAAATCCTGAGTGAGTACAAAACCGTTTTTTGCTAAATCAACAGCAGGTTGTACCAAATCTTTCCAAGGAAGACTTCCGTATTTTTGATGTGCTTTGTATAGTCCGGCAACGGTGCCCGGTACACCTACCGATTTTAAACCAAAATGGTTTTGGGTAGAATTTCTGCCTCTATGGTTTTTACCACGGATCAACTCGCCATTTTCATCTAAAAACATTTCTTTAGTGGCTGCCGATGGTGCTTTTTCTCTAAAATCGAAAGTGGTAGCATTTCCGTTGTTGTCAAGATGCACCAAAAAACCGCCACCGCCAATGTTACCGGCAGTGGGTAATGTGACTGCCAAAGCAAAAGCCGTGGCAATGGAAGCATCAATGGCATTGCCACCTTTTTTTAAAATATCTACGCCAACTTGTGAGGCGATTTCACTGCTTGAAACCACCATGCCATTTTTGGCATAAGTCTGCGCTTTCAAATTTTGCTGATAAGAGCAAAAGGATATTATCAAGAGGAGTATTAATTTGATAGTTTTCATAGAAAAGGGTATTTGAATTGAATTAGCGCTAAAGATAATAAATTCTAAAAGTGATTTTATCATCGCTAATTCAATTCAATAAAAATCAAAAAAATACTAGTCGAAGTTTTAAATCTACTACTTCGTTTTATTATTTTAAGCAACCTTAAATCATTGGTTTTCAGTCAATAGTGGCCTTAAAAGCTACTTATATGGGAAGAAAGACTACTTAATTGGGATAAAGCTACCTTTTTGGGAAGTTCAACATAAGTTACTGATTTACCGAATAGTATACTGAAATGACCCTTTAAAGACTACCTTTTTGGGAATACCAACCACTACCCTTTTGGGAAGAAAGACTACCTTTTTGGGAAGGTAATATAAAGACATTGATTATCAATCAGTTAGTATTTGCCCACTCAACCTAAAGCTACTTAATTGGGAAGAAAGACTACTTTTTTGGGAAAAATCAGGGTAATACAACTATTTAAACTAGAATTTATTTTTAAAGCTACCTTTTTGGGATGCCTCACTCCTATTTTCTCCTTTATCAACTTAAAGTATCACTTTAAAGCACTCTAAAAGCTACCTTTTTGGGACAGATTTCATGTAGAGTAGCTTTCCTTACTGAAAACTGACCAATTTGCATCCCATTGAAGTAGCACTTGAGGGATTTTTAGCATTTAAAAGCTACCTATTTGGGATACCGGAATAGGTGAAAACCTGCTAAGACCTAACGGTAGGACGTTTTTGTTCTCAAAAGCTACCAATGTGGGAGATGAAAATCGTTGATTTGTTTTTCGTTGATTTGTAAAAGAATCGAATAAACAAATCCACAAATCAACTGAAACCTAATGTATGTCATGCATTGCTTAGCTCAAAAAATCACTCAAGAAGCATCCCATCTAAAAATCCTACAAATTAAAAGCTACCCAAATAAAATAGAGTTGCTTTTTAGGTTTACTGTTTTTAACTTGCATCATTGGCGCATTTAATAGAAGATAATTATGTCTGATACTAAAAGTACTGCTGTAGGCAACAACTCATTGATAGTGAAAAGTAACTATCTAGTGAACGCCAGGTACAGTTACACCCCACTTGAAATGAAAATCGTGTACCTAATGGCCAGGCAGATCAAACCCGGCGACGACGCTTTTCAAACATACCATCTCAATATTCGAGAATTTCAGCGTGATTGCAACTTGTCGGGCAACTCCTTGCATGAGTACATGGTAAAGGTTATCAAAAGATTGATGGGAAAAGTGATTGAGGTAAGAGACGAAAACAACAACGTAGAGCTTTTTCCTTTGGTGACTTATTCTAAACACCGCTCGCAAGAAGGTACCATTGCACTCACCTTTGTGCCTCAGATGCAACCCCACCTACTCGACCTAAAAGAGCGCTTTACCAGTTTTTATGATGCCAATGTGTTGGCGCTCAACAGCCAGTATTCTATGCGTATTTATGAGTTGCTCAAGCAATACGAAACGATTGGTAAGCGCAAGATTACTGTGGAGCGCTTACGCCATATTCTGATGCTAGAAGATAAATATGAGAGCTATAATCTTTTTAAGCGAAAGGTAATCGAGAAAGCGCGCAAAGATTTGGACAAGCATTGCGATATTGGTTTTACCTACCAAGAATTTAAGACTGGTAGGAAAATCACCTCGATTGAATTTAAGATACACAAAAGGCGGGTAAAAGCAGATACCCCCAAGATTGAAGATCAAGGCGAATATACCATTGAGGCGGCGCTGTACGATATGGGCATTACCAAGGCACAAATCAAAAAATACCTGCAAGACGAAAAGCGGGATGAAAAACAGTTATGGGACTTGATTGCTGAAACCAAGCGCCGATATGAGAAAGGTTCGGTGCAAAACCCAACTGCCTACTTGGTCCGCTTGATAGAGAACGATGCGAACGTAAAGCCCAAGTTTGTAAAAAAGGAAGTGGAGAAAAAGGTAAATGCTACCAAAGCAGCCCAAGAAAAAAGCAGTCAGGAAAACAACCTCAAAAGGCAGGAGCAACTTGTGGAAAAACTGCAAGATGCTTTTCAAAAAGTACGGAAGCAATATCTAAAAGACACTATAGAAGAATTTACCGAGCAAGATTGGAAAGACTTTGAGGTGATGATTTCTGACAGCAAATACGCCACTTTTGCCCGTAAGATCAAGAAAAATGGTGTGTTAAATAGAAAGGCAGCGGCCAACAGTGTTTTGATGACCTTTTTCTTGGATAACAAAATCCAACCCGAACACAAACATTTCGTAGATTGGGCCTACCGCCAACATGGCTATCAATTAGAAAAACAAGGGGATGCTTACAGGATTGTTGGTTCGCAGCAGCGGTTGTTTTAGGATTTTGGTGGAGATTGGAAGTTAGTAGTTAGATTTTGGTGTATCCTATCTTCCGCATTTAGCGAAGCATAATGCGGATGTTCCGAGAGTTGCATTTGAAATGCAATTATTTGGAGCATTACAAATGCACTCCTCATTACATCCGAATTACAAATTCGGACGATGGGGTAAGCTACTCATGCCCGATTAAACCCTCATTGTTCAACTCAACATAGTTACAGCTTTCAAATAGAGATTGAATATCATTACTGTGCTTACGAAATAGGTCAAACAACATCTTGTTTTTGATATTTCCTGTTGTGACAAGTAATAGCTTTTTGGGCACATTTACTATCATATGAGAGTGGTAGAAGTCTATATCTTTAGAAATAACAATTAGCTCATGCTTATTTGCATACTCGCTTATTTCTTTGTCTGAGGCTTCATCTCCTTGGGGTAGTTCATCTATGTGTATAGCATCTTGCCCGGTGTTTTT
>CAKZMZ010000636.1 GCA_937129345.1 uncultured Thalassovita sp.
GCTCAAAATACAATTTATAAAAATGATGGCGTTTTCTTTTCGCACAAATCAAATAACTCAATGAAAATTTTATCTAGGACACTAGGTAGGGGCTTTCAAATTTTTATTTTTGTCTAACTGATCAACCTTTGTAAAACTACCATGGCATAAATCCCTAATCCATTCCAAGATGCAGTCTGATATTCCGTTTTGTACCTACAAGATTTTTACCCATAACCGAGCAGATGTTTTTATGTCTGAGGCCTCCTACAATTTGCTTTTTGATGCCATTTCCTTTCTCAAAAAGAAATTTAAAATAAACATCTATGCTTATTTGCTCATACCTGATCATTTGCAATTGGTGGCTAGTATTGAGTTGTTTGAACTAAAGGCTGAATTTACGGACAACCTCAAAACCATTACTAAAAAAAATGCGATACAAGTTTTAGAGAGCCAAGCAGAATACCAAATCCTTGAACAATTAGAAATAGCCAAGGGCAAAAAAAAATACAGACTTTGGGAAGTAAGTGCAGATGTTGAGGCTTTGGTCGGCATGGAATTGCTCGAAAAAAGAATTCTTTCTATACACAGTAAACCAGCACAGGCTGGGCTGGTACAAGCACCTTCTCAATATCAATATTCGAGTGCCAAATTCTATGATTCAGAACAAGCCACAGAAATCAAGATACAAGATTACAGAACTATTTTTTCTTAGTGTTCGGCGATTTTTAAAGGCGAGTCTAACAACCTTGAGATACAGCATAACATAACCAAAAACAGAAAGTAATTTATGTGAGTATCAAATCTAAATTCTCAAAATCGCTAACTAAATGGATTTGGTATGTCCACAACTGAAAAAGTACTACTTGCTTTGCTGCAATTGGGCAAACTCCTTGGCAAAGTAAGTTAAAATGATTTTGGCGCCTGCTCGTCTAATCGATAGCAGTACTTCTAACATCGTTTGTTCAGCATCCAACCAACCTTTTTGCCCTGCTGCTTTTACCATGGCATATTCACCACTTACATTGTATGCAGCAATAGGCAAATCAAAATTGTTTTCTAAAAGACTTATTACATCCAAATAAGCCAATGCAGGTTTTACCATTAAAAAATCGGCACCCTCTATGTAATCAAGTTCGGCTTCTATCAAGGCCTCCCGTTTATTGGCCGGATTCATCTGATAAGTTTTCTTATCGCCGGCTTTAGGCGCAGAGTCTAGAGCATCTCTAAAGGGACCATAAAAAGCGCTAGCATATTTTGCGGTGTAAGACATAATGCCAACATCCTTAAAATTATTTTTGTCCAAAATTTCGCGCATAAATTGCACTCTACCATCCATCATGTCAGAAGGGCCTAAAATATCTGCACCTGCTTGTGCTTGGGCCAAAGCCATTTTTCCTAGCACCTCTAATGTTTCATCATTAAGTATTTCCTCGTTTTCGTAGATGCCATCGTGTCCGTCTGAACTGTAGGGATCCATAGCAACATCGGTCATGATGCACACCTCAGGGAAACTACTCTTTATTTTATGCAAGGCGTTTAAGTAAAGACTGTTTTCTTTATAACTTTCGGTGGCCATGTGGTCTTTTTTGCTCTCGGGTAAGCTTGGAAACACAGCAAAAGTATTTAAACCTAATTTTAAGCAGGCCTCAATTTCTCCCAAAAGTAAGTCGAGGCTGTAGCGGTAAATGCCGGGCATAGAAGCCACCTCTTCTTTCATATTTTCCCCTTCGATCAAAAACAATGGAAAAATCAAATCTTTGGTCAGTACAGTGGTTTCTTCAGCCAAACCTCTAATAACTGCGGTTTTCCTATTTCTTCTAGGCCTTCTTATGAGCATGTTAGATGGTAGTTTATTGTGTCAGAAATTAATATTTGGGTACACTTGGATCAATTTCATCAGACCAAGCCAAGATTCCCCCTTTAAGATTGTACAAATTATCAAACCCAAAAGTCTGTTCTAGCTGTAAGATAGCATTGGCACTTCTAGCGCCACTTCGGCAATGTACGATTACTTTTTTGTCCTTGGCAATGTCATCTTCATGGTCTAGAATGCTACCAAGGGGTATTAATTTGCCGTCGAGGTTAGCAAAATTGAATTCGTTTTCTTCGCGTACATCAATCAATTGAAAATCTTCTTGATTGTCCATCATTTCTTTGAGTTCCTTTACGGTAATTTCCTTCATTTTTCGACTTTTTAAGTGATTATTATGTCAGTTAAGATAACTTTGTTATACTAATGGCTACAAAAAATTTAATTTAAAAAAGTGAAATCTGTGCGATTAATCCACAAGTCATAAAGTTATCAATTTATAGTGCAAACTTAAGCTAGTTAATGATGAAAATCGAAATTGAGAGAAAGAATCAAGCTTATCACATGATGGCTGCCAATGAGGAGAGCAATACGATTTCTATAGATGGCTCGCCTGAGATTGGCGGAAAAGGAAAAGGCATGAGGCCTATGCAACTTTTATTGTCTGGAATTGGCTCATGCAGCGCCATAGATGTAATCAGTATCCTTAAAAAGCAAAAGCAAGATTTAAGGGATATAAAAATCACGGTCAATGGCGATAGGGAAGAAGGAGCTATTCCTGCGGTATTTACAAAAATACATTTGCACTTTCATCTTTTTGGCGATTTGGATGAAAGTAAAGTACAAAGGGCCATAAAGCTATCTATGGATCAATACTGTTCGGTTTCTAAAATGTTGGAGAAGACAGCTGAAATTACCTACGATTACAAAATTACCGCTTAAATGCTATTTCTGAGCTATGTTAAAAGCCATTGGTAATTATTTACTGAAAGAGCTAAAAAGCTTTAAATATGCATTTAGAGGTATAAAGTTTTTGGCGGGCGACCATAATTTTTATTTCCATTTTCCGGTAGGCGTGTTGGTATTATTGATCGGTGCTTGGTTTGGAGTAAGTAGAGATGAATGGCTTTGGCTGATCTTGGGAGTTGGTTTAGTGTGGGTAAGCGAGGCCTTTAATACGGCCATAGAAAAAGTAATTGACTTGTTGCACCCTGAGCATCACCCTTTGGCGGGCAAAATAAAGGACATTGCCGCCGCGGCGGTTTTTTTAGCAGTAGTGGTAGCCGGATGCATAGGAATCATTATTTTTTGGCCTTATCTGATGTTATATTTTTATTGAATCAGTACGTTGGCTTGAACCTATTTCGCAACTACTCAGGGATTAAAAATGAATTTTGATGAAATTAAGCCATTTTATGGTTCAAAAGCGGATGCTCGAACGAGTACTGTAACTGATGTAAGCGTTCACGCTTACATCAAGAGTATCTTAAGACCTGAGCAATTGCCTTATTTCTAACCGATTTATTTTTCAACCGCCCACACCAACACAAAGTCCTCTACTTCCATCGAACTCAACTGTACTTCAATTTTCATATCGGCATCAATAATAACCCCTTGTAATTTATTGGGTGGCATTACTAGCAATTGTTGATTAAAATGCAATCCTTCTTTGCCATAAAGTTTATACATTGCTTCTTTGGCGCACCAATAGAAAGTAGCGTTTTTATGGTCGTTTATGTTGGATTGCTCCTCAGCACTGCATACCCTCGGGATTACCCGGTCCATTCTAGGGCTTATTTTTTCTATATCTATACCCACAGATTTTGCCTTGTGCGATATGGCCACAGCATATTGTTTTGAGTGAGATATGCTGATGTGCCCATCAAGATTATTGAGCAGAGGCTTGCCTTGCTTGTTTTTGTACATTCCTAAAAAAGTATCGTACATTTTTAGGGCTAATTGTTTAATGAGCAACCTGCCGCTCAGCGATTGCTTTCTTTGCAGTTCCGATTTAATGAAAAAAAAATTATCGGGCAGTAATGCTCTACCCGACAGTTCTAATAATTCTTTTTCGGATTCAGTTATCTTCCAAACGCCCAACCAACATTCGTCGGCCACTTCTTTAAAAAAAATTACGGGCATTAAAATTTATCTTGAATTTCCTCCATCTTATCGTAGGCTTGTGTTAAATCGGCATCCAACTCAAAAGCCTGTTTGTAATAATCGTAAGCTTGGCGGTAGTAGGCTTTCTTCTTTTTCCCATTTAAGAAACCACTGGTTTTGTCTGCCAAAGCCTCGGTAGATTGCGCCAATGAGAAAAACTTCTCGGCACGTACTTTCACGGTCTCGTCTTGCGAGGTATCCAGATCTTCAGACAAGCGACTGATTTCGTCTTGTTGCATGGTCACTTGATCTTGTAACTCAGAGAGTTCGTCGTTTTGGAGATCTACAGTTCTTACTAAAGCCACCTTTTCTTCTTCGTAAGTAGCTATTTTCTCCTGCAATTGAGAAATGGTCTCATCTTTTTCGGCAATCATTTTTTTGTAACTGGCTACAATGTTTCTGTAAACCTTGTTGTCGTTTTCAGAGGCTACCAAGGCATCTTCAAGCTGTTTGAGCTCGTTGTTGGTACGCTGCATGTAATCTTGTATCTGGGCAAGCCTAGCAACGTAGTCGTCGTATTTAATACCGCTTTCTAAATTGAGCATAATGCCTTCTTCTTGCACTTCAATAGAATCGAGCAAGATACCAATAGAGTCCATTTTTTCATCCATTTGGTTGAGCAGGACTTCTTCTTCGGCTTTGGCCTGATTGAGCGCTTCGTATTCTGCCTTCAATTGTTCGTGCTCTTTCTTAGGAACACATGCTGCTATAAATAAGATAAAAAGCAGGTTTGCTGAAAATTTAGTGTATTTCATCTTGAGAATATTTTTCAAACCGTAATAAAAATTAAAAAAGCTAATTGAAGATAGATGTAAATAGCTCGGCTTAAATGATGATATTATTCAAAAAAACATAGAACCGACAAAAAGTATTTGCTTTATTTGCCAGATTCTGCATTTAAATTGTGACTTCAAATTTACCAAGTATTGAAATATACTTATAAATTTATCGCCATAAACTTTATATAAAGCAAATAAATAAAAAAATTTGGAAGATAAAACCTACCCAATATCCAAAAGGATAGGTCTATTGGCGGGACCTGTTGTTTTTTTTCTACTCATATATTTCCCATTTTCTGAAGACTTGAGCGTGGAGGCCAACAAGGTAATTGCTGTGGCAGGGTTGATGCTTTGCTGGTGGATAACGGAGGCCATTCCCATTGCAGCTACTGCTTTGGTGCCTATGATTTTCTTTCCGCTTATTGGAGTTTTCGATATGAAAACAGCTGCTGCACCCTATAGCTCGCCCATTGTGTATTTATTTATGGGAGGTTTTGTAATTGCCTTGGCCATGGAAAAATGGAACCTGCACAGGCGTATAGCATTGCGCATAGTTAAACTTACGGGCACCAATGCCAATGGTATTATTTGGGGGTTTATGTTGGCCACAGCCTTGCTCAGTATGTGGATCAGCAACACGGCCACTACTGTAATGATGCTACCGATTGCAGGCTCAGTGATCGGAATACTCATTAGCGGTAAAAGTAAAAAGTTGGAAAAAGGGCAAAGAAATTTTGCCCTAGCAATCATGATAGGCATTGCCTATGCTGCTAACATTGGTGGCATAGCTACTTTGGTAGGTACGCCGCCCAATGTAGTTTTTAGGGGTTTTATGGAAACTACGTATCAAGTTGAAGTGCCCTTTGCCACTTGGATGCTGGTTGGTTTTCCTTATGCCGCCTTCTTTTTGGTCATTGCCTATTTTGTATTGGTTAAACTGATGTATCCTAATAAGTTGGGCAGGTTTGAAGGTTCTAGCGAATTGATATCAGAAGAATACAAAAAGCTAGGATCAATGAGCAAGCAAGAAAAACAAACGGCGCTTATTTTCTTTTTAACAGCTTTTTTTTGGGTTTTTAGGACACAGATCGATCCGCTTATTTCTTTTATTGAATTAAGTGATCCAACCATTGCCATGTTTGCTGCGCTAACAGTATTTTTCATTCCCTATGGGTTTAAAAAAGGAGAATTCCTCTTAGAATGGAAGGATACGGGCAAGTTGCCTTGGGGCATTTTACTTTTATTTGGAGGTGGTTTGAGCTTGGCCGGTGCTATGCAACAAACAGGTATTATCGACTTTATTGGCAATGCTATAGCCGAAAACAATCAATTAGGCAACTTAGCAGTAATTTCTATTTTAATTGCGGTAATGCTTTTTATGACCGAGGTAATGAGCAATGTAGCCTTGGTTACCGTGTTGTTGCCTGTAGTAGGCGGTATTGCCCAGGGTTTGGGCATACAACCACTTTTGGCAGCCATACCGGTTACCATTGCCTCTAGCTGCGCTTTTATGCTGCCCATGGCCACACCGCCCAATGCTATTGTTTTTGCCAGTGGGCATATAAAAGTATCTCAAATGGTAAGGGCGGGCTTTCTCTTAAATATATTGGCAATATTGCTTTTGATAGTGATGTACCAAACGGTAATACCTTGGGTGTTTTGAATCAATAGAAATTAGAAACATATAGTTGAATTTTTTTTCATTATCTAAAGACCTAAAAAAGGGTTTATGAGAGTTGATAGGGAAGAATTGAAAAAATATATCTTACTAGCAATATTCATATTTTGTATTCTTATTTATGGAATATATCAACTAAGTAAAAAGACTGAAAAATATAAAAATCGAGGCGCTAGATTTACTGTAGGGGAAATTACATTTGATGATACACGATCATCTGCACATGGGTTACTATTTAAGTTTAAAGGTGAGATAATTGAAGTCAGTACAAGCCCTTTTGGAGATTGGCCAAATGGGTGGAGAGAAAAGAATATAGAAGGTAGAAAAGTATATGTGGTATTCCCATCAAAATCCCCAGAAAATGCTAATTTTTTTGCTGGGTTTAGAGTTCCTGTTAATCTTCCTTCTCCTCCCTATAGGGGATGGAAATTGGAAGAATTGCAAAAATTAGATCCTAATTTTTCACCAGAAGATTTCTCTGATTGGTGGTAAATAAGGTATTCTAATATATGATACTTTTTAGAGATTGATTAAGTGTTGTAATTCTTCCTTAAGAGAACTATTGACTAAATTGAAATTCATATAAATCTTCCTTAGGTTACCATTTTAAAAAGATTATAGATAAGATAAAATGAACAAACTCGAAGTAAATATAGAAATCCGTTGGGCAGATATTGATGCCAACAGACATGTGAGGCATTCAGCCTACTATGATTTTGGTGCACATGCTAGAACAAATTTCTTTAAAGAAATGAATTTAGATACCAATAAAATGAAGGAGCTCAATATCGCGCCTATACTTTTTAAAGAAGAGTGTTCATTTATAAAAGAGCTTCATCCTGAGGATTACATAAAGGTCAACGTCTTAAAAGGACAGGTAAAAGAAGATGCTTCTAGGTGGGCATTGCACCATGAGATTTTCAATCAAAAAAATGAAAAATGTGCACACATTACCATCAAGGGTGCATGGATGCATTTAGAAAAAAGAAAACTGACAGTACCTCCCAAAGATTTTGCAATTGCTTTTCATGAACTACCTTTAGGGGAAAACTATGTTTACAAAAAATAGATGTTGATCTATTATAAAGACATTACTAATTTAAAGAGAGGGGTATTTTGATACCATATTCTTAAGCATGAGTAACAGAAAATGAAAATCAGAAATTATTGCTCTTATAGGTGCCATGTAGTTACTGTACTAAACTAAATCGAGATTAAATACAAAAGGGGAATTATGCATCAAGAGGTTTCAACAGAACAGGAGAAATTGAAAGAAGAGAAAAAGAGAGTCAAAAAAATTTATAAAAAAGTACTGCCCAAATTACAGTTAGAATTGGTGAAGCTTCAACGCTGGATTGTGCAAAAACAGCTTAAGGTTGTAGTCATTTTTGAAGGGAGGGATGCAGCTGGTAAAGGCAGCACCATCAAAAGGATTACCGAATTGCTAAACCCAAGGGTTTGTAGAGTAGTGGCTTTGGGCAAGCCTACCGAAAAAGAAAAGACACAGTGGTATTTTCAGCGCTATGTACCTCATTTGCCAGCAGCCGGCGAAATGGTACTTTTTGATAGAAGCTGGTACAACCGGGCAGGAGTTGAACGCGTAATGGGTTTTTGTACAGAGGAAGAGTACAGAGAGTTCTTGAGGTCTTGTCCTGAGTTTGAAAGAATGCTGAAACGCTCGGGTATCATACTTATAAAATACTGGTTTTCTGTAAGCTATGATGAGCAAGAAGCAAGGTTGAGAGATCGGCTCAATAATCCGCTCAAACGCTGGAAATTTAGTCCTATGGACGTAAAATCGCGCATCAAATGGAACGATTATTCCAAAGCAAAAGATGAGATGTTTGCTTATACAGACACTAAGCAAAACCCTTGGTACGTGGTCAACTCAGACATCAAGAAGAAAGCTCGCCTAAACTGCATCAGCCATTTACTCAGTTTGATAGATTATGGTGAAATACCTTTCGACCAAATAGAATTACCAGAGAAAGACGATTCTAAAAAATACATCAGACCGCCAAAGTCCGATCAAAACTATATTCCTGAGATTTATTGATATAAAGTGAGTTGATTAGGCTTAAATATGATTTAAGCGTATTTTTTCAAAATACTAAGCCGAGTGTAATCATTTATTTTAGGAATATTTTACTTTAGGAATTACTGACTGATTACATTCGATCACAACTTCTTACAGAAAATGAAACTATTTAAATTTCTTTTAGCGCTCATTATAAATTTAGCATTGATCTATGCGCTAAGCACAAAATTTGGACAAATACCGTCTTTGGGCTATTTTCTGAGTCCAGCTACTGGCTTTTGGCAAAATGCCGAAACAGTTGGCAAGACCTTCGATTTTGACTTGGAAGAGGATATTCTCAAAGCCCCAGTTACAATAAAATACGATTCGTTCTTAGTGCCCCATCTATTTGCTGAAAATGACCATGACCTTTATTTTGCCCAAGGCTATATAACTGCCCGCCATCGCTTGTGGCAAATGGAGTTTCAGACCCATTTTGCGGCGG
>CAKZMZ010000637.1 GCA_937129345.1 uncultured Thalassovita sp.
CATCTTCGCCAATATCGATAGCACCAAGTGTTACATGGGCACTTAGGATCAGGGGCAGCAGATTCAGGAAAAGGGTTTTAGATGAAAACAACATTAGCTAAAAATTGAAGCTACAGGTTAAAAATTAGGCCTTAAATCGGACTTAAATTGTAATATAACAATTTAACGACTTTATGAAAACCTTATTTATGATGCATTTTACACAAAGTTCATGTATTATGTTATGATGATAGTCAACCAAGTAATATGATAGGTTACCAAGTGTTACCCTCCCAATAAAATAGTATAGCAAGTAACAAAAGTTAACAAAAACATAGCTCAATGTAATAGAAAGGCACTTTTAGTGTAAAATCGCAATAATAAATAGCCGCAATATCAGTAAAGAGATAGGATTATTTATAAGACTCTAACTGGATGAACAAATCTTTACTGTTCCTATTTTGCATACTACACCAATTGGTTTATGCTCAATTATCCGAGCAAAAAGATGTGTTTGTCTTACAACATGAGGAAAAATCCTATTACGAATTGGAGGAATACATACAATGCTCAGAAGATGCCAACCACGATTTAAGTATTGAAGAAGTCATACAAGGAGATATTACCTTTGAGCAGCATAGCAAACTTTTTCAAGAAAACAATCCTTCTGAATCATCGACTTATTGGGGCAAAATCACCATTAAAAACCCACATTATCATAAAGTAAGGTTTATTTTCAATACCGCTGTAGTAGGCACCAATTATGTTGACGTCTACTACCAAGACCAAGATGGCAATATCGTTCATAAGCAAAATGGCGAATATGTGCCTTACAAGCTCAAAGACATTAAAAAGTCTAGGACCAACCGAGTAAGAGTTGAAATTGCGGCACAAACCACATCAGACCTATACTTTAAAATAAGAAATATAGACAAAAGAACACCGCGATTTCAGGTAAGTATAGAATCTTTACAGAGCTTTAATAATGAGATAGAAACCCGCAATATTACCCAAGGTATATTTTTGGGCGTGGTGTCTATTATGGTGCTTTATAACTTATTTCTGTATTTCTTTAGTAAAGACAAAGCCTACCTGTTTTACGCGCTTTACATAGCTAGTACAATTTTTTATTTCATTTACCACTACGGCTTTGCCTTAGAATCTTTTGCCAGAAAACTACCACAGACCAACGCATACATTTATGTTTTCTCGGGTCTAGCCACAGTTTTTTATTTTCAGTTTATTCGAAAATTTATGAATACCCATGACCTTATTCCTCTGTGGGACAAGGTATTGCTTTGGGTAATAAGAGTGCGTACAGCCATTATTTTTATTGAACTGAGTATCTTGGCTACCACTTTCAATTTTAACTTGGTAGCCGCAATAAGTACTAATACACTTTTAGCTATCGTGCTGCTCTCTAGCGCTTTACTGATCGTGTTGCTCAAAACAAGAAGCAGCATCGCTCTCTATATTATTTTTGGTACGGTAGCGCTAAAAATTATGGCATTAGTGGCTACCTATCTGCTTTACTACTGGCAAATAAAAAATGCCGTTGGTTTTATACAGTTGGGTATCGTACTCGAAATATTATTGTTCTCATTGGGCTTGGGCTATCGTTTTAAGTTGAATGACGAAAAGATGATTCGCTATCAGCAAAAACTTATCAGGCAATTAAGAGAGAGTGAAGGCAAGAACAAACAACTCAATGAGCAATTAGAGCAGAGCAACCAAGAGTTGGAAAGAAAAGTACAAGAGCGCACCGAAAAAGTAAGGGAACATCAGCAAGAAATCGCTATACAGGCCAAAGAACTTGTAGAAATGAACTGGGAACTGTACGAGAAAAACGATAAGCTCTATAAGATTAACTACGATATGGAAAAAGCCAACAAGGCTTTAAAATCTAAAAACAAAGAATTAGAAATCCTAAACGAAAAGCTGAATGAAACACTGGCTCAATTAAAGGCCGCTCAAGTTCAATTGATACAGTCAGAAAAAATGGCCTCGGTGGGTCTGTTAACGGCAGGCATTGCCCACGAAATCAACAATCCTATCAATTTTGTTTATGCTGGAGCAGATACTCTATCGGTTGTGATCAAAGACTTAATGGAGGTACTTGATCAGTATGACAAAGTTTCTCCTGAGAACAGTTATGAGGAACTAAAGGCCTTTTTACAAGATATGAAAAGGCTTAAAGAAGATTTGGAGTTTGATGAAAACAAAGAAGATGTATTCGCGCTCATAAACGATATAAAAGAAGGGGCTGAAAGAACTGCAGAAATAGTGCGCGGTCTACGTGTTTTTTCTAGATTGGACGAGGACGAGTTAAAAACAGCCAATGTACATGATGGTATAGACTCTACCCTCACTCTTTTGCGCAATCAAATTAAAACTAGCATTGCAGTAGTAAAGGACTACGACGAGAAAATGCCCCCGGTAGAATGCTATCCGGGTCAGCTCAATCAGGTTTTCATGAATATTTTGGTCAATGCGGTACATGCCATAAAAGACGGAGCTAATAGCGAAAACGGACAAATTAACATAAAAACCGTAGCCCACGCCTTGGTAACCGCCGAACAGGTAGAAGGATCAGACGAACAAACCGATGAGGGTTTCTTAGAAATCATTATAGAAGACAATGGCAAAGGTATTCCGCAAGAAGTGGTAGAGCGTATTTTTGAGCCTTTTTATACCACTAAACAAGTAGGCGAAGGGACTGGCTTAGGCTTGTCTATCAGCCACAGTATCATCCAAAAACACAAAGGCGAAATCAAGATAGAAAGCGAACCCGGCCAAGGTGCCAAATTCATTATAGAATTACCTCTTAAGCAGGGGTAATTTTACTTCCTAATCTTTCCTATATTCCACATTTTCAATCTTCAATACAATAGGGTTGGGCCATTTATAATTGTTGTAGATGCGTTGTGCGCGCATAATGCTCACTAAAAGTCCTTTTTCTGAAGGTACGCAAAAAGGTGTAGGGTCTTTGTCTGGCTGGTAGTTAACAATTTTGCCTGCATGCCCGAGCACACTCACTTTGGTATTCTCATTGCCTGCTAGGCACTGAATCAAATATTCTTTGCGCTCGCCGTGCGCCAACACATCTTCGGTTAAAATAGCGTAAACCGTAGAAGGCGTTTCCTTATCTCGTACAAACCAAAATTTACCTTCGCGTACTATATCAAATGGCGCGATGCCGTAAACCGCTTCTCGGTTAACCAAATTCCACAAAGCCACTTCTCGCAGGCGGTTCTCTTGCTCATCGGGGATTTCTCCGTAGGGGTCTGGCCCTACATTCAACAATAAATTACCGCCTTTTGCCCTAGTTTCCACCAACATTTCAATAATTTTTGTACCACTTTTATAATCCTCATTACTGGGTTTAAATTGCCACTGCGTGCCCATGGTAAAACAAGCCTCCCAAGGTCCAGCAATGGGCGTATTGGGCAGATGCTGTTCGGGTGTTTCCATACCGCCTCTAGTCACTACAATGTCTGAATCGATATCCCAAGCATGCACTGCCAACAAATTACTTTGTTCATCCATGCCATCAATAAAAAGAATGTCTATTTTACCATAGTTGGTGAGTAATTCCTTAAGTTGCTTTTTATCGTATTCCATCAACTCCTTGTTATTGCTTATCAGCACTTTTTCGTCTCTCCGACTCACCGTAATGCCTTGTTGATGGATAAAGTAAAAATCGTCTGGAGAGAAATACAACCCAATAGCGATGCCTTGTTTTCTAAAAGCCTCGATAATTTCTTTGGTGGCATCTTTGGCGAAAGGCGTATTCATGATGCTGAAATCTGTAGTTTTTGTATCGTACATACAAAAACCCGAATGATGCTTGGCGGTAAAAACCATGTATTTCATACCTGCCAATTTTGCCAAAGTAGCCCAATCATCTGGGTTGAACCTATGAGGATTAAAGGTAGTGGGCAATTCTGAAATATAGCGTTCGATGTAATCGTCTGAAGCACCAACCATTGAGTGGCTGATCACAGAACCAACCTGCGCATCCAAACTCCAATGTATAAACATACCAAAGCCCAATTCTGAGAACCAAGCTTCCCGCTCGGGTTTATTGCGCTTTACTGTAATCTGGGTAAAGCCTTCAGTAGAAATTAGGACACAAAAGGCAAAAAATATAGCTAGTTTTTTCATCTTCATGGTTTCTTTAACATTATGGCAAGTACATTAATAAAATCTAGATTTCAAATTATATAATGTTGACTACTTTTCCTTGTTTATCTTTGCCGAAACTGAACAAAAATTGACCAAGTTTTAACAAAGCTATGCAAACAGCATATCAACTTCCCAACAAATATGTAGTATTTGCCCTATTGTTGATTCTTACTGGCTTATTCCTCAATATGGGTTTGCACCCGCTTTACCATGAGGAACCTCGCCGTGCCATGATCGCTTGGGAAATGCTGCAACACCACCAATGGTTTACCCCTACCGTTACAGGCGAATACTATTATAAAAAACCTGCAGCTTATAACTGGCTCATAGCATTTTCTTACAGTATTTTTGGGATAAATGAGTTTAGCACGCGATTTTTTTCGCAATTAGCTTTTATAGGCCTGGCAGTTTTGGGCTTTGCTGTAGGCAGAAAATACATAAACAAAAGCTTTGGCATTTGGAATGCCCTACTCATGCTCTCTTGCGTAGATATCGTATTTTATTTTAGCGTAACCGGAGGCGAAATAGATTTGGTGTTTGCATGCATCATCGCTTGGATGGCCTATCTGCTTTTTCACTTTTACGAGAAGCAACAATTTTTGCTGATGTTTACAGTGAGTTATGGGCTAGCAGCCATAGGAACCCTTACCAAAGCATTGCCTGCCATTGCCTTTATAGGTTTTTCTGTATTGGCCTTGCTCATCTATAAGAAGGATATAAAAAGACTTTTCTCTGCCGCACACGTTGCGGGTATTTTAGTCTATTTCCTTATAACAGGCGCTTACTTTTATATTCATATAGAACAAAATCCATTTGGGGTAGAGGGCTACATTAAAGACATGTGGAAAGACTCCAGCCAAAGAACCGTGCTTGAAAACGGCACTAATAAGCTCATTATACACCTAATTTCATTTCCGTTCGAGATGATCAAGAATATATTACCAGCCGGATTGCTTATTGTTTTCGCGCTGCGCAAAGACTTCTTTATGAAAATAAAGCTGAATCCCTTTGCCAAATACGCCTTTTATTTTCTACTAGCCAACCTGCCTTTGTACTATATTTCTCCGGGTGCGCGCTCAAGGTACACTTACATGTTCTTTCCCTTTCTTATTTTCATTCTTACCTATTTTTACTTTGAGGTAGAAGGCAAAAAAGATTTATGGGAAAAAGTATTTAAAATAGTGGCAAATGTACTTTGCATATTAGTGCCCATTGCCGCTATTGCACTCATTTTTATTCCACAGGGCGATTTTATTGAGGGATTATGGTGGCAGCTAAGTATCGTAGCTGGCATAGGAGGTTTGATCGCTTTTTGGCATTACACCAAAAAATTCCACTTTATGCTCACTTTTGTGATGTTGATCGCACTAGCGAGAATAGGTTTTGACCTCACCGTTTTACCCTACAAAGCTGCATATTCTTCGCAAAAAGAAGATAAAGACAAGGCTTATAACCTAAGTCAAATCACCAAAGAAAAATCCGTAAAGCTCTATAAAGAAACCCAGCTTTCGCTTACTACCTTGTACTATTTCCAAATTTACAACAACCGCATATTACATGTAAGCGAAGACGCTGAACCCGGCGACTTGGTAATTTTTGATGTGGAATACGCCAATGAGTTTGATTTTGAAGAGCAATTTCGCTTCAAGTTTCGAGAAAACGAACGAATATTAGGGAAAATCAAATAGCAATAAAAGCATTAATGAAATGAAATCGTCATTTTTTTATCTACTGATCGGTACTATCGCAATAAGTGGATGCGCCATAGACAAACACACAAATTACGATTTTGCCGAGGCCAAAAAAAACGGTAAACTAGTACAGGAAGGCTATAATCGCTGCCTTAATTATGTAGATGCTTGGTTGGCTTATGCAGATCCAGCCACAGGGCTAATACCTCAAAACCTACAATCTCCCATTTGGAATGCCCATAACTCTGCCGCTGACAATTATCCGTTTATGGTATTGACCGCTTTCTTATTAGATAGTGGCCTTTATCATGGAAAGATGAGGGAAATACTAGCAACTGAAAAAGCACTTACGTCGAGAATAGGTGCCTTACCCGATGATTTTTCTCTAGAGAAACAAAAATTTTTGAGAGAGGAAATAGATACTTCACGAATTATTTTCGGCGCTTCCGAATATATGAAAGATGGTATTTTACCGATTACTGAATACATAGGCAAAAGTGTCTGGAGTGATCGTATGCTCGCTATGCTAGAAGAAATGAACAAACATGTAGAAGTCGCGTCAGATGTTGATTGGACTTACTCGGGTGAGGCGGAAACAGAAGTGAACGGAGAGCTCCTACAAATTCTTACCCGCTGCTATTGGATGACAGGCAAGACAACTTATTTAGATTGGGCTCTAAAAATTGGAGATTACTATTTGTTAGAAGATAAGAATGATTTAAGTAAAGCAGTGCGTTTAAGACTCCGCGACCACGGTTGTGAAGTAATTGGTGGTTTAGGTGAGCTGTATGCTACACTCCATTTTATAGATACAGAAAAGAAAAAGCTATACAAGCCCCATTTGTACAGACTGTTAGACCGAATATTAAAAGTAGGCACCAACCAAGACGGTATTTTTTACAATGTGGTCAATATGAAGAAGGGTGCGCCAATAGATACCGCCTTGGTAGATAATTGGGGATACTTATACGATACTTACTACACTGTTTATCAATTAGATAGTACAGAAAAGTACAGGAGTGCAGTGGTAAAAGCGCTCAAAAATATCGCGGATGACTACCTCTACTACGATTGGGAAAACGGCAGCTCAGATGGCTACGCAGATGCCATTGAAAGTGGCTTGAACCTCTTCAATAGAGAACCTATCCCGGCACTCGCCAATTGGCTCGATGCTTCCACCCAATTAATGTGGTCTATACAAGACAGCGCATTTAGGGAGAATGCCCAAGCTTGGAATGGTACCGGCATTATTGAAGGCTGGCATGGCGATGGAAATTTTGCCCGTACAACCATTATGTACTGCCTATGGAAAACCCAAGGTACCTATCTAAAACCATGGAGAAATGATCTACAGATTGGCGCTTTAAAAACTGATAAGGGCATTGCCCTTAGTTTATTTGCTGAAGAAGATCCTTGGAAAGGCAAACTCGCTTTTGATGTAGCCAGACACCAACAATTCCTTCGTTTACCTACTGACTATCCACGTATCAATCAATTCCCTGAGTGGTTCACGGTAAAAGACAATGCTCAATATATATTAACAGAACTGAAGGAAGGAACTGAAAAAAAACTCGGGATTTTTACAGCAGAAGAACTCAGAAGCGGTATATCTATTGATCTAGAAGTAAATACAAATAGAAATTTGCTGATAGAGCAAATTGAAAAATAATCGAACCTCTAGTTAACCTGATGTGCCTCAACGCCTTCTTTAAACCAAGCATAGGCAGAATCGAAATCATCGAAATAACAGATTTCCACTTCTTTTCTAGCATCTAGCTTGCCTGTAATGTCTTCGTCAGAAAGACGAAAATAAGTTTGCTCAGGCACCACAAAAGCTACTTTTTTAACTCCTGCAGGATATAATTTTGGATGGAACTCGTCTACAGCCCATTGCTGATCTTCATTTGATACGCCTCTTAGCTTGCGTACATCGTTTAGCCAAAATAATTGCTCATGTTTTTGGGCCAATTGCTTGTAAGCCTCTAG
>CAKZMZ010000638.1 GCA_937129345.1 uncultured Thalassovita sp.
ATTACATAAGCCGACAAAACAGAACGCCGGTAGTTAACGGCAGTGTGAACACCCGCAATGGCAAGGCCACCTATGATTTTGATTTAGACGATTGGGGCAGATACTACATTAGCGTTTGCGACCCGGTTTCTGGGCATTGCACAGGTGTTGTAGAATACACCTCATGGGGCGGCAACCAAGACGAAATGCCCGCAGGGGCTACCATGCTCACTTTCTCTTCAGACAAAGAAACTTACGAAGTGGGAGAAAAAGCAGTACTTTCTATTCCAGGCAGTCAAAACAGTAGGGCATTTATAAGCTTAGAAAATGGCAGAAAAGTGTTGGAAACCTACTGGCTACAAACCCAAAGTGGCGATAATACATTTACTTTTGAAATTACCGAGGCCATGGCACCCAATGTTTTTGTGCATGTAAGCCTATTACAACCTCATGACCAAAGCAGCAACGATTTACCCATTAGACTTTACGGCGTGATACCTATCATGGTAGACGACTCCGAAACGCATCTTGAGCCCGAGCTCACTATGCCCGATGTACTGGAACCTGAGCAAACCTTTGAGGTACAAGTATCAGAAGCGACAGGCCGACCTATGACCTATACCCTTGCTGTAGTAGACGAAGGCCTACTCGACCTCACCAACTTTAATACTCCTAGGCCTTGGAATAATTTCTATGCAAGAGAAGCCCTTGGCGTAAAAACTTGGGATTTGTATGATGAAGTGATGGGTGCCATCAGCGGCTCACTAGGCAGGCTTTTGGCCATAGGTGGCGACGAAAGCGGTACAGCCAAAGAAAACGCCAAAGCCAACCGCTTTAAACCTGTGGTGATGCACCTTGGCCCATTTAGATTGGCAGAAGGCGAAAGCAATGTTCATCAAATTAAGATGCCGCGCTACATAGGATCGGTAAAGACCATGGTAGTGGCTGCCAAAGAGGGCGCTTATGGCCACATCGATAAGGTAACTCCCGTAAAAAAATCCTTAATGGTATTGGGCACTTTGCCTAGAGTTCTCGGGCCAGAAGAAAAAGTGAAAGTCCCTGTCAATATTTTCGTTTCCGACAACTCCATTAATCAAGTAAATATTAAGCTTGAAGCCAATGAGCTGTTAGAAATACAGGAAAACAGCAAATCTGTAAACATCAGTAGCTCCGGTGAGCAAATGGTTTATTTCGATTTAGATGTGAAAGCGCTTACGGGCATAGGTAAGCTTAAAATCACGGCTAATGCCAACGGAATTACCTCTGTAGATGAAATTGAGTTGGATGTGCGCAATCCAAACCCACCGGTTACCAATATAATTGAGGGCATGGTGCAACCGGGCGAGACTTGGAATGCCTCTTATGGTGCTGTGGGCATTACAGGTACCAATAGCGCATTGCTCGAAGTCTCGAGGATACCGCCCATTAATTTGGGGCAAAGGCTCGCTTATCTCATGCGCTATCCTTACGGTTGTGTGGAACAAACGGTATCATCTGGTTTTCCACAACTTTTGGCCGGTAACTTGTTAGATACCACGCCTGAGCAAAAGCAAAAAATGCAAGCCAATGTAAAAGCCACAATAGACCGCTTAAGCAAATTTAAAACTGCCGATGGCGGCATGGCCTATTGGCCGGGGCAAAGAAACAATAATGATTGGGGCTCTATTTATGCTTATCACTTTTTAATAGAAGCTGAAAAAGCAGGATATCAAGTGCCTTCTTTCTTAAGATCAGATTTGAGGAAGTACTTGCGCAGGACTGCTCGAAATTGGAGATACAGTGAAGAATATGACAACAATGACCTTACCCAAGCTTACCGCCTATATGTTTTGGCCTTAAGTAATGATGCAGAAACAGGCGCCATGAACCGATTGCGCGAAATGCGTGAATTGAGCATAGCAGGTGCGTGGAGACTGGCCGCTGCCTACTACCTCACAGGTAAAAACAAAGCCGGTGATGAGCTGGTAAAAGACCTTACAGTAGAAATAAAACGATACCGCGCGCTTTCTGGCACTTACGGTTCTGCTTTAAGAGACAAAGCCATGATCTTAGAAACCCTTACTTTAATGGGCGATGAGGCCAGAGGATTTGAACTACTAAAAACTGTAGCGGCAGAGTTGAGCCAAAAAAATTGGCTAAGCACCCAAACTACTGCCTATAGCCTTATAGCAGTGGCCAAGTTTGCAGGTATTGACAATTCCCAACAAGGCATGCAATTCAACCTAAACCTGCCCGAGGAGAAAAACATACAGGCAAGTACTGATTTATCTATTATACAGAAGCCTTTGCAAGTAGAAGATGGGAAATCAGGCAACTTAAGCTTAGAAAATAAGAGCAACACGGTACTGTTCACAAGAATCATCAGTGAAGGCGTACCAGCAAGGGGCGATCAATCTGCCAGTGCCAATAATCTGCAAATGAGCTTGCGCTATTTGGATTTGAACAACCAAGCCAT
>CAKZMZ010000639.1 GCA_937129345.1 uncultured Thalassovita sp.
TCTTGCAGATTTTGCGTGTAAAGACCTCGCCACCAATTCTTTACCCGTTCCGTTTTCGCCTAAAATCAAGACGTTAGCATCGGTATCTGCTACCTTATCGATCATAGAAAAAACCTGCTGCATGGGTTTAGACTTACCTACAAACTCTACTTGCAGACGCTCTTGAGATTTTTGTTGCAGGTTTTGCAGTTTTTCAAGCTCACTTTTAGAACGGCTTAGTTGCATGGCTGAAGAAATGGTCGCTAGCAGGCGCTCGTTTTTCCAAGGCTTTACTACAAAATCAGTAGCACCACTTTTTATGGCCTGCACGGCTAGGTTTACTTCACCATAAGCAGTAATGAGAATGACCACTTGGGTAGGGTTGATCTCTAATATCCGATTGAGCCAATGGATACCTGCCTTACCATCGCTATCTCCCTTCTCAAAATTCATATCGAGCAAAATCACATCGAACTGCTCATTGTTTAAATACCTCGGGAGTTGCCTCGGGTCTTTTTCTGTTTGAACGACCGTAAATTGCTGTTTTAAAAACATACGCGCTGTTATCAGCACATCGGCGTCATCATCTACCACTAAGATTTTCCCGTCTGTCTTGGCCATGAGTTAGTTCTCAGTTAATTGCTCCTGGGCAATTTACCATAATAGAAACTAATGTAGAAATTTAGGAAACCAAAAAAGTTAAATCAAACCGCATCGCGAACCTGGGCTTGTAAAAAAGTGTTGCGAGTAAAATCATTTACTCCCAAAATTTCACAGCGCTTTCTGTTCTATTTTTATGAACATAGTGTGAGAAATCTGCAAAAATCTATTTTTGCACAAAAAAGCCACAATCGATGTCATACATAATATTATTGCTTTATGCGCTCTGTATGCTGTTCATATTTTTGTACAGCTTGAGCCAACTGCATCTGACCTATTGGTATCTGAAAAAGAAAAAAGCAGCAAAGCAGAATGCGCCTACCCCAATTGAAACCGAAGACTTACCCCAAGTTACCATACAATTACCGGTATACAATGAACTTTACGTAATTGAAAGATTGATCGATGCCGTAGCGCAATTTGACTACCCTAAAGAAAAATTAGAGATTCAGGTGTTGGATGATTCTACAGATAAAACAGTAGAGATCATAGCCAACAAAGTGGCTTTTTGGCAAGCAAAAGGAATTGACATACAACATGTACAAAGAGATAACCGAAAGGGCTATAAAGCCGGGGCACTTAAATATGGTATGAAAAGAGCCAAAGGTGAGTTTATCGCGATATTTGATGCAGATTTTGTGCCTGCAAAAGACTTTTTGCTTAAGACACTGCCCTATTTCAAAAATGAAAAAATAGGAGTAGTACAAACCCGTTGGGGACATTTGAACAAGGACTATTCACTCTTAACCAAACTACAAGCTTTTGGCCTAGATGCCCACTTTAGCATAGAACAAGTAGGCAGGAGTGCAGCAGGTAGTTTCATCAACTTTAATGGTACGGCAGGTATTTGGAGAAAAAACTGCATTATTGATGCAGGTGGTTGGCAACCCGACACCTTAACAGAGGACCTTGACCTAAGCTACCGCGCCCAAATGAGAGGTTGGCAATTTGAATTTTTAGAGGATTTAGAATCTCCTGCTGAGTTGCCCGTGTTGATGCCTGCCATTAAATCTCAGCAATTTAGATGGAACAAAGGCGCCGCAGAAACGGCCCGCAAGCATTTAGGAACCGTACTCAAAAAACCTATTGGCGCTGTAAACAAAGTGCATGCGTTTTTCCATTTGCTCAACAGTTCTATTTTTGTGTTTTTGCTTTTTGCTGCCTTACTGAGCATACCTATGCTATTTATAAAATACAATCATCCTGAGTTGCAGGTATTTATTAACATAGGCAGCATACTTTTCTTTGGTTTTTTCTCAATTACCTTGTTTTATTGGGTGGCGACCAAGCAATTTGAAAAGCAAAAGACTTTACCTCTTTTCATAAAGACCTATCCTGTATTTTTAACCATTACCATGGGATTGAGCTTGCACAATGCTTTGGCAGTATTAGAGGGGCTATTGGGCTTTAAATCTCCGTTTGTAAGAACCCCAAAATTTAACATTACCCAACTAAAAGAGTCTTGGAAGGGCAACATTTATCTAAAGAAAAGTTTTAATTGGCTCAACTTGTTAGAAGCGTTAATGGGTCTTTACTTTTTGGCAGGCATAGGCATTGGCATTTACCTCAAAGACTACGGACTGATGATTTTCCATATAATGCTAGGCTTAGGTTTTTTGTCTGTGTTTTATTATTCTGTAAAGGCAGCTGTGGCGGTAAAGTGAAATGTATTAAAGATGGTAATTTGTGGAGTTAAAGAGCTGTTTTACTGAAAACCTAGAAAACAATTTCCTGCGAACTACCAGCCTAAAGCTAAATGGTTGAACTAATATTTACTAAATTCCAATATCCAAAAACTAACTTTTATAATTAAAATAATACTATGACTATAAAAGAAGCACAAGAAATGGTAGATGAGTGGATAAATACCACAGGGGTTCGCTATTTTAATGAACTGACCAATACCGCCATGCTTATGGAAGAAGTGGGCGAAGTTGCCCGGATTATGGCGCGCAAATACGGCGAGCAATCCTTTAAAAAATCAGATGAGTCGGTAAACCTACCCGATGAGATGGCAGATGTGCTGTTCGTTCTGATTTGCCTCGCCAACCAAACAGGCATAGACCTTACAGAAGCCCTAGAGAAAAATCTTGAAAAGAAAAATATAAGGGATAAGGACAGGCATAAGAATAATGAGAAGTTAAAATAGATTAGATAAATCTCTCTCATACTGCTTGGCAATCCCCTCCCAACTGTATTTTTCAAAAAAAGCAATTGGCGTTTCAGTTTGAGGTGCTTCTTTAGCATTGATACACAATTCGGCAAAAGCATCCCAATCATTGTTCTTGGCTACAAGCAATTTTTCCCCACAAACTTGTTTGTTTATGCCCAAGGCACCTTCTGCTGTAGAAACTACTGC
>CAKZMZ010000640.1 GCA_937129345.1 uncultured Thalassovita sp.
TATTTCTTGGTTTCTGTTTCCATATCTTGGTTATGCGCTTTACTTATTTAACAAATATAATTGATACTATGCAAAAAAATAGGCTGATTTTCCTTAAAAAAGCTTAAAGGAGTACAATGCGACACTGGAGAAGCACTGTTGAGTTCCCAAAAAACCAATACATTTGTAATAGAAATAAGTTGTAGGAAGAAAGGGTTGCCTTGGCTATAAAATGATTTACAGCATAAAAGCACTCACGGAACTAGCGTGGTGCTTTGCCAATTTTCTTGATTCAACTCAAATAGAATTCTTTGATGGGCTTCTCTATCCAACTTTAAATAATCTATTTTTTTGGCTTTTATTTGAATGACCATAAAATGCTCAGCGGCTTTTTCTTTGTTATAGTACTCGGGCTTTCCATTACTTAATGCAGTACCTGGAGGATTGATCGTTCTGTAATCTTTTAAATCGGTCTGCCGCACATGTTCAAAATACTGCTCAGATATTTTGTTGTCTGTATGTAAAACTGCTTTGCCAGAAACACGCAATTGTAATTTCTTTTTATGATTATAGAAAAGTAGCGACACTTTATTATTGCTTTCTATTTCCTTTATTTTGGTAGAACGCTTATCCGTAAAAAAATAAAGAGATTGAGTTTCTTTATCAACATCTCTCAATACTACAGTTCTTGTACTGGGCCAATTTTCAGCACCTATAGTTGTTAAGGTCACATATCTAAATGCATGTTTGGAATCGGCTTTGCCTCTTAGCAGTTCTCCCCACATGTCGTCAAAAAAAATTTCTTTTTCTTCAGGCATAAGTTAAGTATTGATAATTAAATTGAACCTTTATAACTTTAACTACTTGTGAATAACACGGTTTTGTTAAATCTGAAATAGTGTTGTTTGTGATAATTTGAATTTAGCACTTCATTTCTGTTCCAATATCCTTGTACCGACTTCAGTCAAATAATTTTAAAAATGTAGTTTGGCTTATTAAAATAGCTGCCATTTGTTTGCTATTGGGCCGAGCTTGGCAACATTTCTTCTGGACTACTCCTTATGGCATTATATTGCCCATAGAGCAAGGTTTGCAGATGAAGTATTTCAATACCATAATAGGTGTTTATTTGCTCGGCGGTGGGGTAGTTGGTTTAGTTTATCGAGGTAAACAAAAATGGCAAACTGCCTACCTTTATGGTGTTGTAGCCATAATACTATTTTTATCTGTCTGTTATTGGGTTACTAAAAACTATAGATTTGTACAATTTTTTGAATACAGCATACATATAGGTACTGTTTGGATGCTCATTTACCTTTACAAAAGTCCTGTAGTAGATTGGCAAAAAACGCAATTTATTTTAAAAGTTTTGATTGCGTGTACTTTTACCTCCCATGGCTTGTATGCCTTAGGTTTTCCCTATGCTACTCCAGCAGGTTTTATTGAAATGACCACCAAGATTTTGGGGTTAGACCATGAGGTTGCCATTATTTTTTTAAAGCTAGCAGGTTTTTTAGACTTATTGTTGAGCGTCGGTCTGTTCTTTAAAAATACTGAAAAGCCTGCTCTATATTACGCTTTTTGCTGGGGTATTTTAACCGCTTTAGCAAGAACAGCCGCTTATTTTGATGCGCTTTCTCCTGTGGCCTCTTTGCACAGGTGGTTTTATGAGACACTGCATAGAATGCCCCATGCACTGCTGCCTTTAGCGCTTATGGCGGTATGTGGTTTCTTGTTTTTTAAAAAAGAAAAACGCGTAAAAATGGTAGATTGATTTTTGCGTTTTTGGCTAAAGTCTCTCACTTTCTTTAAAAAATCTTAGCTATATAAAATTATCGTTTTGCAGTAAATAGGGGATAGTTGCCTAAATTCGTGTTTTAAAAATTTAGGTTTTAACTAATTAAATGATAGCAATGAGTTATAGAATGGATAGGAATTTTTTAAAGTTATTGTTGTTTTTCCTCATTGTCTCAGGCAATGTGTTTTCTCAAACTTTAAACGAGGCGAGCAAATTTGCCAAAACCATTACAGTAAAAGACTTGAGAAAGCATCTCGAGATCATAGCCTCAGACGAATATGAAGGCAGAGAGACTGGAGAAAAAGGTCAGAAGATGGCGGCTGAGTACATCAGCAAGCATTTTAAGGAGCTTGGTTTGGCTGGGCCAACATCGGCGTCTAATCCTTATTATCAACCTTTTAAGCTCTATAAAAATTACTGGGATGAAGTTGAGTTGGGTTTTGGTGATGAGGAACTTACCTATTTAGAAGAATTTTTCCTTTATGGAAATTTTTCAATTGAAGAAGAAGGGCTTCCGTTTGTTTTTGCCGGCTATGGCATAGATGAAGAAAAATATTCTGATTATGAAGGCTTGGATGTAGAAGATAAAGCCGTAGCAGTTTGGATGGGCCAACCCGTTGACAATGAAACCGGCAATTATCTATTGTCAGGCACAGATAAGCCCTCGCAAGCCATTAGTTCTACTTATAAAATTAAAGCCGCAGCAGAAAAAGGAGCGAAAGCTATTTTTTTGATTTATGAGTCTGACGATGAATTTAATAATCGGCTAGAGGTGTATAAGCCCTATTTGCAAAAACCTTCTTTAAGTACTACAGACGGCAGCAAGGAACAAGGTAAAATAGGAGTGTTTTTTATGGGGCCAAGTTCACTTTCAAAAGTATTGGGACTTTCTGAAAAGAAATATCAAAAGCTGGAGAAGAAGTATAGCAAGAAGAAGGCTGCTGCTGTAAAATCACAACCAAGCTTGCAGCTGACCGCTACCAAGTCTTCAGAAGAGGTGATGACAGAAAATGTTTTGGGCTACATGGAGGGCACAGATTTAAAAGACGAATTGTTGGTGGTAACTGCCCATTACGATCATATTGGTAAATCGGGCGATGAGATCAACAATGGTGCAGACGATGATGGCTCAGGAACAGTAACTGTGTTAGAAATAGCCGAGGCATTTAGTATGGCAAAAGCCGATAGTGTTTTTCCACGTCGTTCTATCTTATTTATGACAGTTACAGGTGAAGAAAAAGGGTTGCTTGGCTCGGCTTATTATTCTGATAACCCGGTGTTTCCGCTAGGAAATACCATTGCTAATTTAAACATTGATATGGTAGGCAGGGTAGATGACAAGCATGCCGACAATCCTGATTATATTTATGTAATCGGTTCAGATATGTTGTCTAGCGAGTTGCACGACATGCATGAAGAAGTGGCCAGGAAATATGCGCCGGATGTTGAGCTAGACTATACCTACAACGCAAAGGACGACCCTAATCGTTTTTATTACAGGTCTGATCACTATAATTTTGCCAAGCATGGTATACCGGTTATTTTCTATTTTAACGGCACACATGAGGATTATCATCAACCTACAGATACGGTTGAGAAAATAAATTTTGAAAAGATGTCGAAAATAGGCCGACTGATTTTCCATACGGCCTGGGAGTTGGCCAATAGAGATACGCGGCCGGTAGTCGACCAATCTGAGTCTGATTAAAAAAAAATGCCCACTAAAAAGTGGGCATTTTTTCTTTCACCTTATCCTTATTACCAAAACATAATTTATTTCAGTTTTGTGATACAAACATATTCGCTTATGGGCTTTTACGTGTTGAATTAATGTTACTTTATTGTTAACTAAATGTTAAATATAATTTATAAAAATTAATTTAATGTTAATTAAGTAAAATGCTAATTAAAATAATATCTTTTATATTGACTATATTAAAATATTAAATTTTAATAATAAAATAAATATTGTTAATAAGTTTTTTAAAAATCGCATAATTAAGTATTAAGTTAAATTTTTTATATTTTTATATTTGCTAAAGCAATTATGCGATTATTAGTCCTCAAAATCTCTTCTTTTATCAATTTTTAAAGTGAAATTATGATTCTCTGTATAGAAACCGCTACCGATCAAAGTTCTGTTGCCATCTTTAATGATGGAGAATTGATAGGTAATACAGAACTTCATTTGAAAAAGTCTCATTCAGCTTACCTTACTGTTATGATCAATGACTTATTAAAGAACAGTGGTCTGGAGAGGTCAGACTTAGCAGCAGTAGCGGTCTCCATAGGCCCGGGGTCTTATACAGGATTAAGGATAGGGCTGTCTACGGCCAAAGGTATTTGTTATTCACTTTCCATACCCTTGTTGAGCATTAGCACACTAGACATCATGTTTGAACAGGTAATTACATACTTTCAGAATGTACATAAAGATGAATTTTTATTTTGCCCCATGATTGATGCCCGAAGAATGGAGGTCTATACAGCACTTTATAATACCAAAAAGCAGAGGCTGCTTTCCCCACAAGCCATGGTCATTGATGGGGCCTCATTCAAAGATTTTACTGAGCATAAAACTTGTGCTTTATTCGGTAATGGAGCTTCTAAGTGTTTAGAGGTTCTTCCTAAAGATGATTTCATTTTAGTGCCTGAGGTATACCCCTCTGCAAAATATATGGGCGCCTTGGCGCAAGAG
>CAKZMZ010000641.1 GCA_937129345.1 uncultured Thalassovita sp.
AGATAAGTAGGTAATAATTAACTATAACCTTCTCTAGGGTTTAATATTTTTTTTGCCTAAGTAAGCACTTAGGTCTATTATTTAAAATTATTCTTCTTGTTCAAACAGTGGTAATTCTTTTAGTGCTACACTAAGTTCTTGAAATGCTATGGCAGCTTCTTGATCTAATGCATCTTTGTCCAGTGGCATTTCTTCTTCAGGGTCTTTTTTTACATGGAATAACCTGCCATCTCTGTAAAGCTTATAGTTGTCGTTCCTTGCAAATTGGTCTTTTTCCCATCTGCCCCATTCAGGGTCGTAATGCACGAGTACATGCTCTCTCCCTTCAAAATCTTTATCTCCATTGAGTAATGGGTAAAAACTCATGCCATCGGTAGTATCAATTTTGGTGTTTACTACTTCAGCCAAAGTAGGGAAGAAGTCACTAAACTCTATTAAGCCATCATATACAAAACCTTCTTTTATTTTTGCTGGCCAATGGGCTATGAGTGGCACTCTTACACCCGTTTCTTTGGTAAAACCTTTTCCTCCTTGCACAATACCATAGCTTGTCTCTGAAGAAATTGATCGATGTGTGCCATTATCAGCTGTAAATATTACTAAGGTATTTTCAGCGATGTTGAGTACCTCTAGCTTGTCTGTGATTCTTTTCACTACTTTATCGGTGTAGGCCATCATATCGGTAAAGTAGGTGGTATCCATCTCGTATCGGCGGGTGCTGTCTTGCCAAGCTTCGGTATTGGGAGTGGGCACAAAAGGGTCGTGCACCAAGACCATAGGGTAATACACAAAAAAGGCAGAGTCCTTCTTTCTCTCGATAAAATCCATTACGAAGTCAGCGAACAAATCGGGGCCGTAAGCATCTATGCCCGGCTGTAGCATTTCGCCATTTTGTTCTATAATTGGGTCGGCAAAACGTTCGCCTATAAACCGGCCATCTTTTCTAGCTCTTTTCCGTGTTAATTGCCACAAGCAATATTCATCGAACCCAAATTGATGAGGCCTTTGTTTATCTTGCCAGCCGGGTAAATCGTGGTAAAAGCCATTGAGTTGCCACTTGCCAGCTACGCAAGTACTGTAGCCAGCCTCTTTCATGAGATGCCCAAAGGTTTTGGCTTTTGGATTGAGGTAGCCAAAATGTTCGTAGTTTCTAAAATTCCTTAAACCTGTCATGATTTTTACCCGAGAAGGTGTGCAAAGCGGCTGCGAAATACATTGGGTAAAGCGGATGCCGTTGGCAGCTAATTGATCGAGATGGGGCGTTTCATATTCTAAGCTGCCATTGCTGCTCAAACATTCGTAGCCCATATCATCTGCCATAATTAAGATTACATTGGGTTTGATGGCAGATTTCGGTTTTTCTGCTACTTTTTGTTGCGTACAAGAAATACAAAGGATTAACAGGCAAACTAAAAATGGACTATTTTTAATCAGAGACATATTTAAAAATTCTATTTGAAATTGTTACATATTTGATTTTCCATAACTAAGGTCTATAGGCTAAAAACCATTTATTATTATTTAAGTCTTACCCAATCCTTTTTCTGTTTCTTTTGTTTGGCAGGTTTATCGGGAGGAAGTTTCTTCCAGTAATGTCCCCGCTCTTGAATTTGATTAAGTTGCTGCTCAATGCTTTTTTGAAAGTTTTGAGCCTCATTATCGCTTTGGAAAATATTTTTTTGTTGGGAGATATCTTCTTCTAAATCATACAATTCATAGCGGGTAAATCGCATGTTTCTAATGTAATCCATATCAGGAGATACAAATTGATGGCTTAATGTTAAAGTATCATCAGAAAAACCAAGCACCACTTTATTGTCCGTTCTCAACGCCATTTCTGGAGTAGTTCTGTAAAAAAACCAATAAAGCGGTTTTTCTCTTTTAAAGTCTTCACCTTTGAGCAAAGGCCAAATACTTGTTCCATCCAACCGCTCTTTTGATTCAACCTTTGCATTAACAATTTCAGCCAAGGTTGGGAAAATATCTACAAAACCTGCTGCCTCTTCTATGGTTTGGCCACTTTGTAGTTTATTTGTCCAATTGATTATACCGGGCACTCGAATGCCTCCCTCGTACACAAAACTTTTTTTGGCTTTTAAAGCGCCATTGGAGGCTTGTCTATAAGAGCCATTGTCAGAACTGAATATGATGAGTGTATTATCAAATTGATTGTTCGCTTTCAATCTTGTAAGCAATTTGCCAACCGCCAAATCTAAGTTTTCTATGTTGGCCAAGTATTCTGCATCTTTTGGTGGGAACTCGGGGTATTTAGCGACCAATTCTGGGGGTGAGGCCACTTTAGCATGTGGTTCATGAAAGGCCACGTACATAAAAAATGGGTTATCTTCTCGGTAAATAGTATCCAACCAACTTATAGCTTCATTAGCAACTAGTTGGCAAGAATAGCCTTTTTGTTCTCTGATTTTTACCCCGTTTCTTATAAAATTGACAGGATTTAAGTGAGAAGGCTGTGCATTATTTTCTGTCCCTAAAGAATAAGAAAAGCCCTGATCAATGGGTTGCGGATGGTCAAACTCCTCATCGGCCAAAGCACCCAAATGCCACTTGCCAAAATGCCCGGTTTGGTAGCCTTGTTCATGTAGCATTTCAGCAATGGTAACTTCTTTATCCAATAAGTGCATAGGATGCTTGGGTGGGCGATAATTATACATCCCTAGAATGGATGGAGAAATGCCGGTCATCAGTCCTGCACGCGAGGGAGAGCAATTGGGCGCTGCTGCGTAAAAGTTAGTAAACTTAATCCCGTTTTGTGCTAACTCATCTAAGTTAGGTGTGTTGGCTTTACCCCCGAAACAACCTAAATCGGCATAGCCCATATCATCAGCGATAATGAGTAAGATGTTGGGTTTGGTGGCTTGGTTGTCTTGTTGATTTGTCTCGGGCGTTGAGCAAGAGAAGAATAGTAGCGTTGAAAGAGCTAACAGTACACTTTTTAGCAAACATTGTTCTCTTGATTTTAGGAGAATCCAACGCTCTTTTCCATCGCTAAAGCCTATGCAAAAAGAGCTCGGATTGACGGAGGGCAAAAAAATCATCCAACCCGTTCCATGAATTAATTCACGGGCTAAACGATCATCATAATTTCTATTCTCAATAAACCGTGATAGTCTGCTCGCTTTCATCATTCAATTCAAATTCTGTGAGTGATTCTTGTTGGTTGCTAATTTTCACCGCGTAAATGCCTTTAAAACCCTTAAAGGCAATCTTTCCTGCTTTATCAGTAGTAGATTTAATTTCTGTAGCCCATTCCTCTTTTATTAGTTGATGTAGCTTTTTATAGGTGTAAGTTGGTTCATTTTTGTCATTAAAAAACACCTTACTACCCCAATAAGTAAAATGGTTTAGCTGCGGTACGGAAAAGCCTACTGTGTACATATCACAGATGTATTTGGCCCTTTCTTCTTCCAATTCATCTTTTGATAACTCTTTTGAAAAATCTTTATCTTGCGCCCAAAATTCTGTAACCTGTAATGGCAATTCAGCTTGCGCCAAGTGTTGTAGCGATTTTTCAAAAGCACCTAAATGAAACTTGCCTCCTACGTGGCTTTGGCAACCAATAGCATTGGGCACTTGGTTTCTTTGTCTTAAAGCTTCTACGATTTGTAAGTACCTGTCCCGTTGCTCTTTGGCAGAAATTTCTTCTCGATAAGTGTAAATCAACCCATAGTCATTTAGGGCATAAATGGCATTTGGGTTAGCTTCCCTTGCCCAAGTTAAACCCTCTGCTATGTAGTCGGCTATATCTTCTGTCGGATCTAAATGTGGCCACTTTCTTTGGTCAATGTTTTTAAAGGCAGGTTCCCATAGCATTTCATTACACAAATCCCAAAGTTGTACTGCCGGGCCAGCAGCCTCAATCAAAGACTGTACATGATTTTTCAAGAATTCTTTTTGCCTTTCTAAATCGTAATTATGTAACCACTTAGGTATAGCCTTAGGTACTGTCCAAATAAGTGGATGCCCTTTTACTTTAAGTCCGAGGCTTTCTGCCCACTTTACTTCATCCAAAAATAAATTGTAAATGCGCCTGCCTCTATGGCGTTCTATGGGTTGGTGCCAGCGTTCATCCCAATAACATTTGGCAGTAGTACAATCAAACAGCGCAGCGAAATATTTACTTCGTTTTCGGTGTGTTTCGTCTTTTGCCAAAAGCTGTGCGCTGCCTGCTGCCGAGCAACCCCAATCTACTGTATGCTTTTTGAGTGTTAAACTAATTTCTTGTTTTGCTAAAGGCGAATTATCAGGGCGGATTAATTTGATAGAGAAATTTCCTTTTCTGTGTTTTTCAATGCGTTTTTTGGCATCTGAAAGTACCGTTTCTTCAGTGGGTAAATTTTTTAAATCTGCTTGGTTGCGCTGCTTGGCATTTTTCCATTCCTCACCACTTGGCACCAAGTCTTTCTTAAAAAAATAATGATAAGTGGCCATACCTCCTGCTACGGAAGTGCCAGAGATTAATAAGGATTTAAAAAATTCTCTTTTGTCCAAAGCTGAAATTAAAATTTATTTTTCATCCAAGCAATTTGTTTCCATTCCTCTACCGTATCATTGCTTTGTGGTTGGCCATCGGTGCTTCTGCCGTTTTTGATGATTGATTCTAACAAGGCTTGTAGCTCTTTGGCTTTTTCTGGTTTTTTTTCAATCAGGTTGTTTTCTTCGCCGATATCCTCCTTTAAATTAAAAAGCGGGAAAGATGGCAGATCTAATTCCGCCAAATCTTTTTTTGTTGGATGACTCCAACCACCAGAACCGGGGCACATCACTAGTTTCCAATCGCCTTGGCGTATCGCAAACTCTCCATCAATACTATGGTGTATGGTGGCTGTTCTTTCAAATCCGCTTTCTTGTTTAAAAAGTGGCAGCATGCTAAAACTGTCTTCGCCGGCATTGTCTGCCAAGGGTAAATTATTGATTTCGGCGCAAGTGGCCATTAAATCCGTTGTACAAATGGTCGCATTATTTTTACTACCAGCTTGTATAACTTGTGGCCATTTTACTATGAAAGGTACGCGGTGTCCGCCTTCGTAAATATCTGCTTTGTGGCCTCTAAATACATAACTTGGGTCATGCCCTTTTTCTTCTAGCTCTTCAAATTGGGCTCTGGGCGAACAGCCATTGTCACTGGTAAAAACAATCATAGTATTTTCTTCCAAGCCTGCGTCTTTTACTGCTTGGTTGAGTTTTCCCATGTAATCATCCACCATCATCACAAAATCTGCATAGGGGTTTAAGCCACTTTTGCCTTGCCAATCTCCAACGGGTAAAATAGGAGTATGTGGCGATGGTAAAGCCAAATACAAGAAAAATTGATTGTCAGTCTTGGCTTGTTCTTGAATGTATTGTAAAGATTTATCGAAAAAATGGGGTGTCACTTCTTCGTGTACAAAATCGGGGGCGGTGAGTCCATCGCGCCAAAAGCCTTGGTAATCTTTGTTCTCGGTTCTCTCGGTTGGCACAGCAGTAGGCATGCCATTTTCTACATACACATAAGGCGGAATGTCTAAGGAAGCCGCATGGCCATAGGCATAATCAAAGCCTAAGTCGTTTGGGTTGTTGCTTACAGGTTTGGAGAAATCTATTTCTTCGTTTTCATCCATCGTCCAGTCCCAACCCAAGTGCCACTTGCCAATAAAAGCAGTGTGGTAATTGGCTTTTTTTAGAAGAGAAGCCACGGTTTGCCTATCGTTGGGAATCAATGCTTTGGATTGCCCCCACAGAACGCCCGCTTTTAATCGTGACCTCCAATTGTACCTACCTGTGATGATGCCATAACGTGTAGGCGTACAAACCGAAGAGGAGGTATGTGCATCGGTAAACTTCATGCCTTCGGCAGCCAATTGGTCTAAGTGTGGAGTAGAGATTTTACCTTCAGGATTAAAAGCGCTTAAGTCACCATAGCCTAAATCATCGGCCAATACATAGATAATGTTGGGAGGTTTGCTTTCAATTTCTTGTTCGGCAGCTTGTTTTGGTGAACAAGCCAAGAATAGGAGCAACAAGACGGAAGGTGCTAGTCTTTTCAATTTCATCTTCATCAATTTAAAATCCCAATTTACACGATTATAGAAGAAATGAAACAGGCTTTATTATACTATCGAAAAAAAATGCCCCTAAATCATTGCTTTTTATCGTAGGTAGTGCAAAATGTATTTTGTTTTTAGGAAGAACAATTTTAATCATCCATCTTTGAAATGCCACTTCATTCTGCTAAAATTAAGCGCTTATTACAGAATCAGATATGTTCAAATCGATTAAAATCAAAGAGGATGCAGACTCCGGTAACGTCAAAATTTCAAGCAGGCCTCAATCCTATGCTTTCATTCTTTCTTTGGCCATTATAGTTGGTTTATCCGTACTCCCTTTTACTGAATATCGCAACGACTACCTTGCATACATAGCATTAGTTTTTGTCTTTGGATTAACCATCAAGTACTTTATGCAAAGCACGCAAAGTGTTACTTTCGAAAACAAGACCCACGTTAAGGTTAGAAAAGGCTTTATTACTTGGGTAATTTCTTTCGATTCGGTAAGTGGAGGTTATACTTCTTATAAAAAAAAGTTTTCTAGGCAAAGCTCGACCAGTATCCATTTTTTAAGTTTTGAATTGCGAGTAGATTTGCCCGATAATAGTAAACATTGGATTAGAAATGGCAAAGCAAATATTTTCCACTATGGCTTTGATCAATGGGGGAAAGAACAGGAAAAAATTTGGGCAAAATTCAACGAGATTCTTGATAAGAATGGCATACCAAACCTCACTACAAATTAAGCGATAAAGCCATTAATAGTTAGCAGCTTCGGGTTGTTTTTATTGAGTTGAGAATTGGTAAGCAATGGAAATCTCAATTTTATAACTTCCCATTTTTTTGCATAAAAACTTCTAAAGCCTTAAGGTTTGCCTCCCTGCTTTTAATTCAAGTTTGTTTTCTCCCCAAACAAACTTGCCAGAAGTACCTTGTGGTAAAGTCACTTCACCAGTAATGACCTGTTTTCGCCTTTGTGAGTCTATTTTGATAAAA
>CAKZMZ010000642.1 GCA_937129345.1 uncultured Thalassovita sp.
TAAATGGAAAAATGGCAGTTGAAAAAGGAGAGTTTAAGGACGTACGTTCAGGTGTGGTATTGAGGAAAGATGTAGTTAAGTAAAGATACTTTTAAATTATATCGGCTTAAACGAAATCAATTATCCTTCTAGTTAGCTAAAGAAAAATGTAGCCGTGGTACTAATTGAAATGAGCTTGATTATCAGTTAGTTACGGGTGATTGTAGATATATTATAGAAAGTTTTAACCTTATTTTATTAAAACTTTGTATTCCGCTAAACTAACAGGCCTTAATCTATTGCCTTTTGCAAAGGATACAAGCTCCATCAGCTTGTTGAATATTTCGCCTTCTTTTTCTTTTGATATTATTTCCTTCGTCAAAATTGCTACACGCATCGATAGCTTTTTATCATATTGATATTCCACTACAATATTTTCAAGGTTATTTATATGTTTTTCCTTATTGTCTGCATTCACAATTATGCTTATATCAATCACTTCCCAAGAAGTTAAAAGGTTTTTGTTAGGTATATCAATAAATGCAAAATATTCTAAGAATTGACCTTCATATCTATAAAATGAAATCCCCCATCCTTTTAAGACTGAATATGTATTAAATTGAAAACCTAAATTCTTTAATCTTTTTATATCAGTCAATTTATAAAATCTTTTCTTTGTTATATTGTAGTTTAGAAATTCATGAAGCAAGTAGGCTAAAACCAATATTACAGATATCAAAACTACTTGAACTGTATTATTCATAAAATTCTCGAAAAGAAAAATTCTATCCTGTAATAGTGATATTATTAGATAGGAAATAATAATTATATCTAACAATAAAATATATTTTAATATCTTCTCATATAATTTTCCAAATTCTATTAAACTCATTGTGAACCACTTTTATATCCTTGAATCATAGAATCAATTTTTCAAACTAACCAACTCATAACTAGTACTTCTCCAGCCTCCTTCTGTTTTTTTAAGTATATTTTTAGCTACTAAAACTTGAATATTATACAATCTCAAGAAAACATTCCCCGCAAATAATGCGGTGAATAAGACCATTATTCACTGCACTCGCCAACCTCACCCCTTCTGCAACTGCTTCAACCTACCTTGGTAAGCTTGCCAGTAGTTTCGCTTGGTCTTTTCATCTAAAAAAGAAGCTTGCACTAATTTTTGAACTGCATCTGATTGAGTGAGCATTTGGGAAATGATTTTTTCATACATTTTCTTATTGATTCCTGCTTTCTCGGCAAACACAGCAAACTGATTTACTATTTTACCTTGGGCTAGATTTCTTGGTAGCAAACCATCTTCTAAGGCAAAATCCTTGTCATCTATATGAATGCGACTATTAAGCAAATCATAAGCAGGGCTTAATCGGTAATCACCCATTTGGGTTTCAAGCAAAGAAAAATTTCTGAGGTGGGCATCACCATTTGAGAAAAGGTAATTGAATAGTAATAGTTTAAAGAGCTTGGGTGCTTCTAGTTTGTGGGCAGGTACTTTGGCCTTCATCAGTTCAAACAACTCTAGGTAATTGCCTAGATACTTATAATGCTCCCCGTGGGTCTGGGGCATTTTTTCTGCCAATGAGGCAAAGTCTTCTTGTGCCAACTTAGCACCACTCTCAGCATAATCAAACCTTTTTGTGATATAGGCTAGCGCTCCGTTCTTAAAAAATATCAATGCATTTTCTGCTGTCTCGATGCCATAGACCTGCCTTGCTATCTGCATGGTAAGGTGTTCGTTGGCTGGCATCTGCTCTGGTCTTTTGCCTGCTGCTGGGATTGGCTTTAAAATATAAGTGCCCTTCTCCCCTTCTTTAATAAGCCTGAGTTTATTTTTCTCTAGTGTTACTGAAAATTTTTCTTGTACCCCTGAAATTGAAATCCTTTTCCTGTTTTCTTCAAAAAGCTCATCTGATTGGGGATTGGTAGCGGGAGAATCGTAAGGCAGAATATGGTGCACTTTTCTACCAAAGAAAACCCTATTCAAGCAGGTTTTGCTGTAGGTATCGTAACCTTTTGCCAAAGTACCTGGGCAATTTTCTATTTTCATCATATCCATTAAACCACTTTGATTACTCGTACAGCACCTATGGTATCATGCTTGGCCACTACCATTAATAAACCAAAATAATCGTTGGTATCTATTCTATTGTGCTTGCATGCCACTTGTTTGTTAGAGCCCTCGGGCAGCATGTTATAGAAAAAAGGAAACAGATATTTAGAATGATAATGTTGCTGACTTTTGGGGAAAGAAAGACTAATTGCTGGTTTATTAGGATTGAGAAACCAAGTATCAAGATAACTGAAAGTAAAAGTACCATCATCGTGTTGGGTTAGATTAGCAGCTTCTTCATCTTTATATAAAATAATGGCTTCTCTCATCTTGGTTAGATGTTGGGTTGTGGATTTTGGCTGTTGGATTACTACATAGTTTTTGTACAATCAATCAACATAGAAGAGTTACTCTACTGAGTATCAATTTCCTTAACTTTCAAAACAACTTCTAGCCCTAACACATCTGCCAATTTTTGCAAGGTCAAAAGTGTAGGATTTCCTTTGCCACTTTCGAACTGCTTTAAAGTCCTCAGGCCTACCCCAGAGAGTTCTGCCAGTGTTTCTTGGGTAACTTTTAAAGATTCCCTCCTTTGTTTGATGGTCTGTATCAAAGCTTGAAAGTGCATTATGTTGCTCTTTTTGATATATTAATGAGCAAATATATATCAAATATTATAAAAAGTGTATTAAGATGCACTTTTGTTATATAAATAAGGAGAAATGTTTGGGAGAAGAATAGTAGCCGCGGCAGGAATCGAACCTGCATCCTAGGCTCCGGAAACCCATATACTATCCATTGTACTACGCGGCCTTCAGGTTGATGCAAAAATAATAAGATAGCTTGCATTAGCTAGCTTTTTTAAAAATTTGCTCTCTTTAGATATTGCTGATTCATGGTTAAAACAAAACTCATAAACTCTTGTCAAGATGAGCCTGCAAACCTGCTCTAAATTGTTGCACAGTCTCTATTGCTTCTTTCTCACTACTCATTACTTCTACTATTTGGGCACTATCTTGTTTGGTTGAGGTAAATTGAGGTATAATTTCAGCTAATCGTTCTTTGTTATTTACCGGATGATATGCCAATTGGTGCATCTCGGCAATCTGTTCAGCAGTTTTACTTTGCTCCGTTACAAAGTAATCTTGGTACGCATCAGTGTTAGCAGGGCCAGGAATCATTCCGAAAATGGCACCACCAAAGTTATTTATCAATAAAATTCGGAGATTGTTTTTGGGCAAGGTGTTCCAAAGCGAATTGGCATCATAGAAGAAGGCAAGATCACCCGTAATTACATAGTGGGTTTTCTCATTAGAGGCAGCATGCCCCACCGCCGTACTCAAACAACCATCAATACCGCTTGTTCCTCGGTTAGAAAACACTTTAACATCTTTGTCTAAACCTATAAAATTAGCATAGCGCACTGCCATACTATTGGCCAAATGCAACACAGAATTGCCCGGTATTTTTTGTAAAAAAGTCTTTATCACAGAAAACTCATTGAAAGCTTGGGTTTCAAAGAATTTATTGATGTACGATTTAGTAGTTGAGTCAACACGCTGCCATTTTTGTAAATAGGCCGTTCCTTTTTTCTTTAAAACAGAACTCAATACTTTGAAAAAGTCAAGTGGCGAAATCCTTATCACTTGTTGTAGGGATTGGAAGGTATCCGCCACTTCACCATAGGGTTGAATATGCCAATGAACCAATCTTTTGTCCTTTCTTAGAAAAAGCTTGAGTTGTTTCGATATCACAGACTTACCAAAAGTAATCAGCAAATCGGGTTGTAAATCGGCCTTTCCTTTAAAATCCCTGCCTAAAAAAGCATCTTGGTGTTTGATGCCATTGCTTAATAAGTGCTCATTAGATATTACATCAACCACTACTGGCACATTTAACATTTTAAGCAAAGCACCCAGTTCTGCGTCGTGCTCACTTTGCCCTTTTACAATTAAGATTTTATTAAATTGAGTGATTCCTTGTTTTAGTATCTCAATCTCATTTTTAGGTAATTGAAAACCTCTCGTACTCTCTTGAATAATCTTAGGCTTACCAAATTCAATCTTGGCATTTTTTTCAGGATAGAAAGGTTCTCTGATTGGGATATTGATGTGTACGGGTCCCTTTTGCCCTTCTTGTGATAGCAACACGGCTTCATTCACAATACGCTCGCTATGCCAAATAGCATCTTCATGTGCAAAATTTACAGGAAATTGAAAACCCTTCTTTACGTAAGAACCAAAGATACCTTGCTGCCTAATGGTTTGGCCATCTTGCTGATCGATCCACTCGGGCGGGCGATCAGCAGTAAGCACCAACAAGGGTACTTGCTGGTAATGCGCTTCTGTAATGGCTGGCAAATAGTTGGCTGCTGCTGTACCTGAGGTGCACACCAAAACCACGGGTTTTTTGGTGGCTTGTGCCATTCCTAAAGCAATGTATGCAGCCGAACGTTCATCAGAAACAGAATAACATTGTATGTTGGGATGGGAAGAAAAAGCGATCAACAAAGGGGCACATCTAGAACCCGGTGAAAGAACGGAATTTTCGATATGATGCTTTGCGCAAATTTCAGCAATATTTATAATGGTTTGAAGAGGGTACTTACTTGGCATATGAATAATAATGAAAGTCTGTTTACTCGCACGAAATCACTTTTGGGCGTACAACTTTACCTCTAATAATTTATAATTATAAACGGTTATCGAAGCTTCATGTTAAATGTATATAAATTACCTTCCAATACATATATTTCTGGCATTTCCGCCTAAAAATGCATTTTTTCTTTTTAGACAATAATTAGTAAATATCCATGTAATAAAACACTCATTTTCGTAACTTATATGAGTGCTATTTATTCTTGCTTTAATACAAAACAAAAGAGAAATATTAGTAACGAATTGTAAAATATACTTCTTTACTTTTATTGTTGTACGATATTTTTCTATTTTGCAAAAGGTAAATCAAGTATAATTAATTATAATTTCAACATCCAATGGAAAAATACACAAAGCTTAAAGAATTGATTTCTTCATTAGAAGAGGACATCTCAAAATTTTATGAAAAGGGCAATCAAGCAGCTGGTACTCGTGTAAGAAAAGGTATGCAAGACTTAAAATCTCTCGCTCAAGATATTCGTGTTGAAATACAGGAGAAAAAGAACGGTTAAGCTAAAAAAATCATAAAGAAAGAGACTCGTAAAACAGTCTCTTTTTTTTATGCCATTTCTTTTGCAAAGTGGCTGGTATAGCGTAAAATATTCTTTATAAATTCTTTCAAATCTCCTTTTTTGCTGCCACTCATCATAAAATCAAAAAGTAGCTCATTGTTTTCTGCATGCAAGCCAACTCTACATTTGGCCTTACTTGCTGCTAGTAAATATTTTACTGGCAAGTTCAAATCATCGCTAATGCAGAAAAGGTAATCGAAAGGCGTGTTGATGAATTGGTTGATTTTTTTGGCTTGAATCTCTCCAAACAGATTAATGTTTTCATCTTTTAGCACATGGTAAGGAAAATCATACGGATTATCCTGACTATCGTTGAGGTAGGTAACCGCCTCTACTTGCTTGCCCTCTTTCTTGAGCCCTTTTACAAACTCATTGATTTGCTTGCTGTATTGAGCATTGTCTGTATTAAAATAAATGCCTACACTTTTGGCACGCGCAAACGGCACTGAGTACCTATCAGCCGAGTTGCCCTTAATGGCTTTTTCTAATTTCCTTTTGAGAAAAAACTCCTTTATTGATTCTTTGATTGAACTCATACACTAAAAAATTCTACAGCAGATGATTAAGGTCTAAAATGCTTTTATCAAAAAACCTTAAAACGGTAATTGTGGTCTAATTGTCTACTGTTTTAGTAAAGATAAAAATTCTTCTTCTGAAATTACCTTAATAGAAAGGGCTTCTGCCTTTTTGAGCTTACTTCCTCCTGCTTTTTCACCGGCTATCAAATAATCTAGATTACCCGATACTGCTGAAAGCACTTTACCGCCCTTTTGTTTGATCAGGGCTTTAAGTGCATCGCGTTCAAAATTACTAAACACACCAGAAACCAAGAAAGTCTTACCTTGCAGAACAGCTTCCTCCTCACTCGGTATATTTTCTTCTTTAATTTCGAATTGCAAGCCTTCCTCTTTTAAAGATTGAATCACTTCTCTATTTTGCGCTATGCTAAAATAGCTCACCAAACTCTCGGCAATCCGCTCTCCAATCTCATAAACGGCTACCAATGCCTCAACATCGGCCTTGGCCAAAGCCTCTATATTTTTAAAATGCATGGCCAGTTTTTCT
>CAKZMZ010000643.1 GCA_937129345.1 uncultured Thalassovita sp.
CCACCTTTCGAATAAAGATCACCTCTGATTCCAAGTTTCACGTAATCGCTTATATCGAAGAAATACCCTCCTCCTCGCAAGAAAAATCCCCTTCTTCGCTCTTCTCCATAAGAAGGTACAATTATACCCGATGAGGCCTCATCTTTTGCTGGGAACATACCAAATGGAAAGCCTAGTGGGGTTGGTACATCGTTAATTTCCAAATTGAACGGCCCCGATACTATTTTATCGTCTGGTATGGCTTTGGTACGCTTGGCTTTTATTCTAAAATGCGGATGTGCCAGGTTACAAGTGGTATAAGAGTTGTCTAAGCTGAACAATTCATTTTCTGAATTTTTAAAAACTGTTTCTCCATGCAGGTAGCCTTCTCCTTGCTGTGTAACAACTTCAGAGATTCGCGCTCGCCCAGTTTTATAATTGTAGGTGATGTCTTTAGTTTCATAAACTTCAGCGCCATTTTTAAATATGGGGTAGCCGATCTTTTTTCCTAAAGAATCTACTTTACCATTGGCTGATAGGGTGTTTTTATTGTAATCTATAGTGATTTGGTCTGCTTCTAACTCAATAGTTCCATAATCAATCTTTGCGTCACCATAGAGCCTTACAATTTTGCCATCAATAGAAAAGTTAATTGAATCTCTGGCAGAATAATTGATTGTAGTTTCAATATCACTCCGAGGTTGAGCTGGGGCTGTTGTAGAGTCAGATTCTTCAACTATATTTGCTGAGTCAACCTCCGTGCTATCATTGTTTATTGTAGTATCGTTCAATGCAGGCTTTTGACCTAAAATCTCATTGCCAACATTGATATTTTTTTCGGGAGTCTGAGCGGAAACATTTGTTATGAAAAACCAAAAAAAAGCAGCTAAAAAGCCGCACCTTACAAGCATACGAGATCTCAATTTATTAGGCGTATTTTTCGGTTTTAAAGAAAAATTTACAATTTTGTGTAAAGTTATTGTAATAACTTTTAAGAAGCGAAAGATTGTGAAGAATATTGCCATTGCGACCCTTCTGATAGCAATAACCTTGCTAACTTCTTCATCGACTCTCAAAAAAACTGAATTCCAAGTAAAAACGGTAGTGATTGATGCAGGCCATGGAGGTAAAGACCCTGGTACAAGTGGGAGTTATTCAGTGGAAAAAGATATTGCCTTAGAAGTAGCTTTAAAGCTGGGAGGATACATTAAAGAGTTTTTACCAGGAGTTAAGGTGATTTATACCCGTGACAAAGACGAATTTATTGAGCTTCATGAACGTGCTAATATCGCCAATAGAAATGAAGCCGATGTTTTCATCTCCATACATGCTAATTCTCTTCCAAGAAATATTAGCTCCGCTAGAAAAGAAGCAGTTTACGGCACAGAAACCTATGTGATGGGTGCACAAAACACGGGTCGTAATTTTGAAGTAGCCAAGCGAGAAAACGCTGTAATATTATTGGAGGACGACTATGAAAAAACTTACGATTTTGATCCTAAATCTCCGGAGTCTTATATACTATTTTCTCTTACTCAATCAGCATTTCAAGATAAGAGCATAGCTTTGGCAACTAAAATACAGGATCAATTTGAACATAGGGCTGGTCGTAGGAGTTTAGGTGTCAAACAATCGAGTCTTTTAGTGCTCTGGAGTACTGCTATGCCTAGTGTTTTAGTAGAAATTGGTTATCTTTCCAACCCTAAGGAGGAGCGAGAGTTAAATAGTTCTTCAACACAAGGAAATATTGCATCTGGCATCTTTAGAGCATTTAGAGATTATAAAAACGACATTGAGTCTTTGAACTAAACCTGATTTTGTGAAAGTATCTAAGGAACTGAAAGTAGGTATATTTATGATGGTAGCAATTACCGTCTTGTACCTTGGTTTCAACTACCTAAAAGGCATAGATTTTTTTTCGAGTAACGATAAGTACTATGCTGTCTACGAGAATGTAGATGGTCTGAATGCTTCTAATCCTGTTTTTATAAATGGTTTTGCTGTGGGCAGAGTAAGTAGTATCCGATTACTACAAAAGAGCTCCGGAAAAATATTAGTTGAAATAGATATCAATGGAGAAATAATTATTGGAGACTCAGCAGTAGCTACTTTAAACAGTGATTTTCTTGGAAATAAATCAATACTCCTTACTCCAGGTGATATTTCGAAGCCAAAGCAACCTGGTGACACTCTGCTTGCCAGGCTTGATAAAGGTATA
>CAKZMZ010000644.1 GCA_937129345.1 uncultured Thalassovita sp.
TTGAGATGGCTTATAATGCTGAAGACTTACTTTCAAAAATTATATATTTTCCCAGAGCTATGGCTAATGGAAATGAAACAGAAATGAGGCTATATTATAATGGGGCACAGCAGATACATGAAATGGGAATGTACAATGCCGAAGGTATCTTCCTCCGCAAATACCGCTTCCATTACAACGAAGCAGGCTATTGCATTAAAAAAGAACTCATCAACCGAGAGGGCAGTGTAGAATTCTTGGTGCGGTTTGAGTATGATTATTTTAATAACTGAGAGAAACATCGTTTAATTTGGTGCTTGCCACTATGTCTACGTTATTTGCGCATAAACTTTTTTACTTGATTTATGCTATCTTCTATTGTAGAGTTTTTGGTCATGCTCAATCCTTTTGCCCTCTTTTTATACCTTGAGCCAGTAAGAAAGGATTTAACACACAAACAGTTTGTGAGTGTGATGATCAAGGCAACTATTATCTCGCTGGCCATTTCCTTTGCCTTCTTTTTTACGGGTGAGTTTGTGTTTGAGATGGTGTTTCATATCGACTTTGAATCCTTCCGGATTTTTGGCGGTATTATTATCTTTTCTTATGCCTACTTTTTTATTGTGAAAGGGCAAAAGGCGCTGATCATAATCAAAGAAGATTTGCACGATCTGGCCTCTGAAATCGCACTTCCTTTTATGGTAGGCGCAGGTACTATTTCATTGAGTATTCTCTTATCCTACAACCACCCTAATGTAAAGGGTGCAGGCATATTAACGCTGGTGTACTTAATCAACTTCATCACTATTTTTGTTTTAAAGAAATTTAGGGATATGCTAGAAGGCCGTAGACTCAAAACTGCTTTTGATAAAAACATGGAAGTACTGCTCAGGCTCAACGGTTTTTTCATTGGCGCCATCGGCATAGACATGATGCTAACAGGGATAAAAAATATGTTTGACTTGGGTTAAGTAAGTGGATAGACATATTTAATCCCTTCCTAGGGTTTATTGCAAATGACTTATATTCAAGTGGTTATAATAACCCTAGGAAGGGTTTCAGATACATTTGTTCCCCGTTTCTGGTATTAGCGTCTCACTAAGACCTCACCGTCCCAACTTAACAACTCAACAACTAACGCCCCACCTGACTCAACAGCTAACTTCACATCTCAAGCCTTTACCTCAGGCAAGTCTTTTATGCGCGTAGTATAGCGCTTAGAGAGGTTGTTCTGCCGCATCTTAAAGGTTTTTTTCGTCCCTTCTCTAGCAGTTTTGAGTATGTCGGTACCGTATTTTTGGTAAAGATGATCGCAGGTATCCATCAGTTGGCGGTGCTGCGGTTGGCTAAAGTTGGCAAACAAGCCCAGTTGCTGCTCGTTTCTCGGGCTAAAATCGGTCAGTAAAATCCCTGTTTTTTTATATAGGTAGCCTTTGCGATAAATGCGCTTCAATACATAACGGGCATATTGGTTGATCACCAAACTGCTATCGGTAGGGCAGGGCAAACGTATGGACAGGCTATTGCGGTATTGCGGCAATTCATCCTTAAAAGGGTTGGTTTCCAAGAACACTGAGAGCAAAGAAGTACAACTGTTTTGCTTTCTTAGTTTGCGTGAAGCCACTGCGCCAAAGGTAGCCAATGCCTCTTCCAAGTCGCTAAACTCGCTCAATGGTTTCCCGAAAGAGCGACTGGTACAGATGGCCTTTTTGGGTGGTACAGCATCTTCCAAAGAAAGGCAAGAAATGCCATGCAATTCCCTGTGGGTGCGCAGGCCTACCACCGTCATGGTTTGGTACACCCACTTTTCGGGCAGTGCCTTAAAGTCGGCCACAGTGTATACGCCCTGGTAGGCCAGTTTCTTGGCGTATCGCCTACCAATGCCCCAAATTTCTTCTAAGGGTAGCGGGCCGCATATTTCATCGGTTTTTTGCACATTGGGCAGCACACAGCAGCCATTGAACTGCTTTTGCTTTTTGGCTACATGGTTGGCCAACTTGGCCAAGGTCTTAGTTGGCGCTATGCCTACACTTACCGGAATGCCTACTTGCTGCCCTACCGCTTGTTTGATGCTTTGCCCCAAGGCATCATCGGCAGGTAGACCGTGTAAACCCAAAAAAGATTCGTCTATGGAATACACTTCTATATCGGGCGTAAAGGTGCCGAGCACCTGCATTACTCGGTCTGAGAGATCGCCATAGAGGGTAAAATTGGCAGAGAAAACCTTCACCTTGTTTTTTTTGAAAAAATCCTTCCGCTTAAAATAAGGCTCACCCATGGCAATGCCCAATTGCTTGGCCTCGGCAGAGCGGGCGATTACGCAGCCATCATTATTAGAAAGCACTACCACAGGTCTGTGGGTGAGTTTGGGCTCAAAAACCTTCTCACAACTTGCGTAAAAACTATTACAATCGACTAAGGCGTACATTTTATTTTTTGGTGGATTTGATGAGGTGTTGAGTTGGTACGTTTGGAAGACACTATCAGTATTCGATTTTACAAACCTCGAATCCTTTGCCGGAGGACTTGCAGGCCAAAAAATTTTATGCAAGTCGGATTATAAGACCTAAAGACCATATCCCGAACAGCATCAAAAGTCTGTAGCAATACCAGATACCAAACTACAAACTGCGAAGCATCAAACTACAAACCATTGTCCATATCAAGATTTGAAAGGTGGTGTAAAAAATCTTTCAGCATCCCAACTTTACAACTATACAAAAAACTCAACGTCAAAGATTGTGTATGGCAAAAGTGACCACGCCCCAAACCGTAAACTCCTGTCCTTCTTTGATTTCTATGGTCGGGTAGTTTGGGTTTTCTGCCTGTAGAAAGGTGCGGCCCTTTTCTTGTACCAGTCGCTTTACGGTAAATTCTCCGTCCAATGCTCCAACAATAATATGTTGGTCTCGTGGTGAAACAGAACGGTCTACCACCAATATATCGCCATCGCAAATGCCTGCGCCGCTCATAGATTCCCCTTTTACCCGCACCAAAAAGGTGGCCGCCTTATTGCGGATCATGTATTCGTTTAAGTCTATTTTCTTCTCCAAAAAATCGTCGGCAGGCGAGGGAAAACCTGCGGGGATGAGACTGCCATATAAAGGCACTACTTGTTTTTGCTGTATGTGTGGTAAAAGTAACGCTGATTCTTTTCTGCTAATAAAGTTTATCATTTTGGTATATGTGTAATAAAAAATCAATTAATGATTATTTTTTAAACATAATCAAAAATAAGCTTTTGCTTTATAGCTTTAGATTAAAGGATTGTTTATTTCGATAAATGGGAAGGGTATTGAAAAAATAGCATTTTTATCAGATACAGATTCTAACTCTATCTTAGAGGCCATGCCTAGAATAATCGGTTTGTGAGCCACAAACCGAGAGTTTTGTGAACATCAAGACCTACGCCCCATAGCCGTCAGGCTACGGAAAAATTATCATCTAAATAATTTTCACAATATATTAACGTGAGGTTTCTGGAATTTGAGCCAAATACCCTTCAAAAAAGTCGTCCTTGCGAACTGAAGGGCTGATTATGCGTTGGAGTGAATCGGACCGCCGAA
>CAKZMZ010000645.1 GCA_937129345.1 uncultured Thalassovita sp.
AACCTCTTGTAAATTCTGCCAATTCTAAACCACTAATGCCGGGCATTTGAATATCGGTAATGAGTAAGTCAAATTCATTCATTTTTAGATGTTTCATAGCCTCTTTGCCATTGGAAGCATATGAAACCTCTAGTGGTGTTTTCTTCAATATGGTTTGGCAAAGCATAAGATTAAAATGGTCATCGTCTACCACGAGAATTTTACCTTGCTTAAAGTCTACCACAGAAAGCTCATTGATCTTGTGGTGTTCGGCAATGTCTTTTTCGGCAGCCTTGGCAAATTTTAAGTCAATAATAAAGGAAGCACCTTTTCCGGTTTCACTTTCAACCGAGATTTCGCCGCCCATCAATTTAACCAACCTTTGCGCAATGGAAAGGCCCAGACCTGTACCGCCGTACTTTCTGGTTGTGCCAGAATCTGCCTGAGAAAAATTTTGAAAGATAGTGCCTATCTTTTCTTTCGGAATGCCAATGCCTGTGTCATTCACTCTGATCCTGACTTTTAAATTCTTACCCAATTTGTCCAATACTTCGCCCTCAACTTCTACAAAACCTTCATCGGTAAACTTTATGGCATTGTTTACCAAGTTGAGCAAAATTTGTTGCAGCCTAAAAGAATCGCCCAATACCACTTGTTCAAAATCTTTGTCTAGAGAAGTATCCAATTCGATCCCTTTTTCATCGGCTTTTACCTGTAAAGTGTTGCAAACATTTTTAATGGTTTCATCTAGGCGCAAAGGTATTTTTTCCATTTTGAGCTTACCCGCATCTATTTTAGAAAAATCAAGGATGTCGTTTACCGTGGAGAGCAAATGCTCAGAAGCGTGTTTTACCGCATGCAAATAAGCTCCTTGCTGCGGGTCAATTTTGGTCTTGCCCAATTGTTCAGAAAAACCTATTATGGCATTGAGCGGGGTTCTGATCTCGTGGCTCATGTTGGCCAAAAATTCTTGCTTTACCTTGGAGAGTCGCTCTGCTTTGAGTTTGGCGGCCATTAGCTGTTGTCTGTAAAAATTACTTTTGGTGATATCGCTCAAAATCAAATAGGTGAAGACTGCTATTAAGAAAAAGGCAATGAAAGTAATGGTATACAAGGTATTGTTGGCCTCTTTGATTACTTGCCGGGTATGCAATTGCCTTCTTTCGATTTCTTTTCTCTCGTCTTTCTCTAGCCTTCCGATAATAGCCCTTATTCTCTCTGCTATTTCTGTATTGTTTTGCAAAAGCTCCAACTCTTTGTCGGTCATGGTAGCCAAATTTGAGCTTTGAGAAAATTCTACATTGGATAAAATGGATTCTAGTTTGTCCATCTCAACTACGTTATCTGGCGAAAACTGCAATCTAGTGTATTCTTTGTAGTAGTTCTCTATCGCATTTTTATATTCCCTAAAAAGTATGGGAATAGAAAGGTTTTTATCGGGTATGTTAGGCTTAATGCTTTTCTTAAAAGCACTATTGTTATCCTTACTTTTGGTTTCTACACCTTTGTTTTCACTAGCTATGTCGAGTACTGCTTCGTAGGTGTCAAATTGTTCTGCCCTTCGTTTTTGGATGATGTATGCATTAAAACTGCCTTTTTTAGCTTTTAAAAGCTGAGCCACTTCATTGATTTGTTTGCTCTGCACTGTATCGTCTTTTACCAATTTTCGCAGAGAGTCTAAAGTGTGGTATACAGGAACTACGCTTTCTTCATACCTAGAAAGCAAGCTGTCATCTTCGTTAAGAACCAGTTTTCTTATTTCATTCTCCGAGGAAGTGATTTCGCCTAATAGTTTGGTGTATAGCCTGAGCTTTACGTTGGGTTTAGACAGCTCTATGAGGGCGTTGTCCAGTGTTTCAAAATTTTTGTAGGTAATGTAACCTGCCACTGCTAAAACCGCGATAACCATACTAAAGCTAAATACGATTTTGGTTTTTAAATAAGCAGTTCTAGGTACTTTACTCATAAAGTTAGATGTAATGTTTGTTTAAAATTAATAAATTTTGAGAACTTGCAGATGTTCATTCCTTTTTGCTGAACATCCCTTTTTGAAAAGAATATGTGTTGATGATTTCTTTCTTTTCTCCTGACTCCAATGTTATATCCCAAATAAAAAGTTGTTGCTCAAAGTTAAAGCTGTTACTTGCCTCACCCAAAAAACGGGTGGCAGGCTTTTGTTTTAAATCAGATATAGCGCTGCCTGTAAGATATATTTTCGCCTTTTTGCTCTTATCGTTTTTTATAATGATGCGCTCGCTGTGTTTGTACTCTTTTACTACTACATAGTTTTTTAGACTATCGTAGACTATCTCTTTTTTAATTTGTATGTCAGGGTCTATGCCAATGATTAGATTCAGGGTATCGTTCAAGGTTTTTGGCTCAAAATCAATCTCTTTTTCTAGTTGCTTGTCTATAAAAACCTGCATCTTACCGTGATACCACTCATATTGCGTAGCATCAAACAAAGTCAACAGAATATTGGGTGTGTTGACAGAATCTACGTTTGCCAATAGTTTTGTTTCATATTGCGGTGTTTCCTCACCCAACAATATTAGCTTTTCGTTTTCTGAGTGAGGTATTGTGGCATTTTGTGGCGCCACTTTAAAGATGCTCGGTTTAGCCTTTACGCTATCGGCAAAGTTATTAGAATAAAGCTTGCTAGAAACACTAATGGGGATATTTTCCCAATTTTGCCCACTTTGCTGTAAAATACTGGCCTCGTATTTAATGGAAATTTGGTTGCTGTATTTGTTGTAGTTTAACTTATACCTTGGCGCCCAATTTACATTACTCACCTGATAGGAAAGCTCAAAAGTAGTTTTGAGGCTTTTCTCGGCAACTATGTCTAGCAATACCGATTTTTTTTGGCCAGTTTCTAGTAAGCTCAGTTCATTGGTATATTGTTTTTTCAATTGCTTTAAGTATTCAAACTTTTTATTGAGTTGATGCAGTTTTTGATTAATTGATCTTTCTTTGGCCTTTAATTCTAATAATCTATTGGTCAAGTAATTATCTAGCTTTTTAAGGCTTTCTACCGAAGTGTTTTCAGGTGAAATGGTTTTATTCTTTTTGAGTATCTCTTCAGACTCTTTGATCACCAAGAGCGTATCTTCAATTCGGTTTATGTTATGCTGTATGCCAATGGTTTTGTTTTCGAGATGGTTCAATAATGAATCGAAGGTAAGATTGATTTCTGCTGTAAGCGTATCGCTCACGATTTTTAAAGCGGTTATGCTCGTATTTACAGGAGCGACGACGGTAAAGCTTTCATTAATTAAAGTTTGGGGCAGATTGTTCAGTAAGATACGATTGCTGCCCATTTTTAAGTCTGACTGAAATACTGCATCAACTTGCGCCTTTCCAAAGCCTACTACCACGTTGTTGATCACAATTTGTGTAGTATCCTCAAAAACTTGGTAAGCGGGTGCAGATTCATTGTGAAACCTGTTATAGGCAGTTAAAACATAGTTGTAATTGCGTGCAAATCCACTACTATCATGGTAATTTCTTGCATCTTTAGGTAAAAAGGTCAATAGGTTTTTGGCATTCTCATAGTCAAAAACTTCAGTTGTATCGGGAAAGCGATAAAGCAAATATCCTAAAGTAGAATCACTGCTTGTTATGAGGTTGTCTTGCCAAGTTAGCCACCAACCTTTATCGGTTTTTAGCTTGTTCATCTTCAACGGTGAAAGTGGCCTTGTTAAATCCAATTGGTTTTCTGGCCTAAGTGCGGGCTGCTTAAAAAGCTCATCTTTTAAAAGATGGGCAAAGTTTTTATGGTTTTTAATCAGCGAGTTAGCACTGAAAAATGCGCTGCCCATTATTCGGGCTTTCTGCCTGTTTCTCTTAACCTGTCTGTTGATCTCCTTGCCATCTTTCCAAGCCTTAAGTTTGCTATCTGCTATTTTATAGGCCGCATGCCCTACATATAATTGCGTATTGGTGGTTTCTTGATTTTGCCACCAATCTATAAGGGTCTGGTAATCGGCTATTTTATGCGATACATTCCAATAAATCTGTGGTATGATGTAGTCTATCCATCCTTTTTGGACCCACAATCTACTATCAGCAAAAAGGTCATCATACGCAGAAAGGCCATTGGTTTTTGAGCCTTTAGGATCATTACGTCGGTTTCGCCAAATGCCCGGAGGACTCACCCCGAATTTTATATGCTTGTTTCTCTTTTTTATGAGCAAGCTCACCTCTCTAATAAAGGTATTGATATTTTCCCTTCTCCATTGTGCCAAGCCAAAGCCTTTAGGGTTGTAAAGTTGATAGCTTTTGCGATCGTTAATTTTTTCTCCTGCTGCGGGGTATGGATAAAAATAATCGTCAAAATGGATGGCATCTACAGGATATCTGCTAATAATGTCATCGATCACCTCGTATAGATAATTTCTTACCGCCGGTATGCCTGGATCTAACAGTTGCATGCCATTGTAAGTAAAATGCCAATCGGGCTGCTTATTGGCAATGTGCTGATCGCTCAATTTCATGTACCTAGACTGCACTGACCTAAACGGATTGATCCAAGCATGAAACTCCAAGTCGTTCTTATGACAAGTTTCGATCATAAAATGGAGCGGGTCGTAATAGGGTTGCGGGGCCTTGCCTTGTTTGCCTGTTAACCAATGCGACCATGGCTCTATTCTACTATCGTAAAAAGCATCAGCAGAAGAGCGCACCTGAACGATCAAAGCATTCATTCCCAAGCTTTTACAATAGTTTACTAGTTCAACAAATTCCTTTTTCTGTGCATTTGCGCTCAGCCCAGATCTGCTTGGCCAGTCTATGTTGTTCACAGTGGCTACCCAAACTCCTCTAAACTCTCTTTTAGGAAAAGAATCTAACTCCGTATGGTTTATGAAACCAAAAGAGAAATTTGTATGTAGAAAAGTAACAGAAATAAAAAAAATTAAAGGTATTCGAAGTAAAGTCCACTTCAATTCCATTTGGCAGCTATGGATTAGTTAAAAAAATAATTAGTTCGTTAATTTTCAGTTAGATTTGACGATGTAGCCGCTCCCTAAAGTTCACAACAAATTTCTTTAAAATCCTTTATTATCGATAATTAATCTCGATAAATAATAAAAAAGTTGAAGTTTGAATGGTTTTTGTTATGTAAGGATTTTAGAATATATCAACTTTTTTAGCTTGAATTCCAGGCATACTTAATTCGATTGAAAATTCGATTGAAATTATAAACACATTAATCAACAACATCATTTATTCAAAAATGAAAAATTTCATGATTATAAACAGGAATAAGAATTTTTTCTTACTGCTGTTTGCTCTCTGCTTTACTTTAACTACTCATTTTACCTATGCCCAAAAGGTGAATTCACTTATTAAAAAAGGACAGCGAGAATACGAAGATAACAATGTGGAAGCTGCTCTTGAGTATTTTGAGCAAGTTCTTTCTGTAGATAGGAATAATTATACGGCAGCTTACTTTGCAGGAGTAAGTTATCTCAGATTGGCATTCCCTAAAAAATCTTTGGATAGATTTTCTATAATCCGACCAGAAAGATTTAAGCTTACCCGTGATCTGTATTTCTGGTTGGCCTACTCTAACTTCAAAAACAATAAGTTTGAGGAAGCTGAAGAGTATATTGCTCAGCATCGCAATGCTTATAAAAACTACATGCGCGATGAGTTAGAGCAATTGGAAAAAAATATAGCTTCGGCAAAAGTATTTTATGATGAAAAAAAGCCTTTTAGAATAGAAAACCTGGGGGATAATATCAACTCTGAAAATCCTGAATATGCCGCTGTACTAACCGCTAACCATCGTACTGTTCACTTTACCACAAGGAGAAAAGACAATAAAGGTGGTGAAAAGTCAGGCGAATATATGGAAGATATTTTGTCTTCTAGCATGAATGAAAACGATCAATGGTCAAAGGCAGATAGGTTAAAGGGCTTGGTAACAGTGGGCCATGATGCAACTGTACAACTTTTTGGTGATGATAAGAAAATGATCATTTATCAGAAAAAAGACCTTTTGATCACTGAGTTGAAAGATGGAAAATGGGGACATCCCAAATCTATTGGTAAGGAAATTAACAACAAGAGAAGTAGGGAATCTCACGGCTTTATTACGCAAGATGGAAATACTTTGATATTTAGCAGTGATTATAAAACTAAAAATGAAGATCTAGATTTGTTTATCTCTAGAAAGCAGCCGGATGGAGAGTGGGGCAGGCCGAGACCGATCAATGAAATCAATACAGAAAAAGACGAAGATTCACCTTTTGTAGCCGGAGATGGTACGCTGTATTTTGCCTCAAAAGGACACAACAGCATGGGCGGCTTCGATATTTTTAAAAGCGAGTACAATCCTACGAGCAGAAAATTTGAAAAGCCAATCAACATGGGCTATCCGCTCAATTCAGTAAGTGACGACATATTTTTTAATGTGAAAAATGGAATTGCCTATTTCACCTCAAACCGTGCAGGTGGTTTAGGAAGGGAAGATATTTACAGGGCATATCTTTTTGAAGAAGTCAACATCTCCTTGGATTTTGTCTATAAGGATTCTAGCCAGCCAATTTCTGATGCAGTGGTTTACTTAGAGTCTAACTCCAACAGCGAAAGATTGGCACTAAAAACCGATGCCTCTGGCAAGGTAAGCAGTATGATTCCAGCATTTCAAGACTTTACTATCCAATTGGTAAAAGATGGAGAAACACTTCATACTCAGACCTTGTCGCCACTCACTAGCTTAAAAGACCCAATTAATTTTTCTGCTACCGTAAAAGTATCGGCTAAGCAAGACATTATAGCAGAGCAAAAACAAGAAGAAATGCTTAATGAAAATGAGGGACAAGAAGAACTAATTTCCGAGAACCTTGAGCAAGAAATAGCAAAGGAAGAAAATGAAATTAATAAAACTGAACAAATAGATAAGGCGCCATCAATGACTCAGAATTCTGTCGCTGAACAGCAAGAAATGGAAGCAAAAAAACGCGAACTTGATGCACAATTTAAAAATGCCTCTGGTAAATTTGTTTTAAAACGTATTTATTTCGACCACAACGAAGCTCGATTGAAATCTGAGTCTTTTAACGAACTAAATGGGATTGTGGCTTATCTTAAAGATAATCAGAATATTAGGGCTGAGATAAGTGGCCACACCGATAATATTGGCCCGAAAGATTACAATGAAAACCTATCACTAAGAAGAGCAAGGGCTGTAGTAAATTATTTAATCGATAATGGGATTGAAGCCAATAGGTTACAAGCAAAAGGTTATGGAGAAACCCAACCTTTAGTAAGTAATGATGACGAACGCGATGGAAGAGAAATCAATAGAAGAATTGAATTGAAAGTTCTCAAGTCTCAAAGTGATGGGTTTTCCAAGAATTACTAAGATTTTAATGTTTTACTAAAAAATATTTAAAGGACGGCTCTTATCATAAGGCTGTCCTTTTTTTATTTTCCAACCCGATTGATATAGTGCCCAATTAGCAATACATTTCGTTGAGACTACTGGTTAAATCAAAAAAATAGAAAGTACGAAAATCAGTACCATGGAGCTGATTCCTAAAACAGCCGAGGCGCCTGACTGAAATCGGTAGCCTTCGCTAATGTTCATACCCGACATTTGGGTAACCACCCAAAAAAAACTGTCATTGGCATGGGAGACCACAACCGCACCGGCACCAATGGCCAAAACCGTAAGTGCCAAACCCAAGGGCGTCATCAATCCTAAACTTGCTACCATAGGTGCTACAAGTGAGGACGTGGTAATTATTGCTACCGTTGAGGAACCTTGGGCACTTTTGATTGCCGCAGCTATAATGAATGGCAGCCATATTCCAGCAGACTCAAAAACAAATTGTTGGGTAATAACTTCGGTAAGTGCCGTGCTTTGCAGCACCTTACCAAAAGCGCCACCTGCTCCCGTAATCAACAAAATAATGGCTGCCTCTAGCAAAGCTTCACCCACCCAACCTTTAGAGGACCACATATTGATCTTAAATTGTTTGGGTAACCTTAAAGCCAGTAACATGCCCACGAGCAGCGCAACAAAAGGGTCACCAATAAAAAGTGCTGTACTTTTCATTATTCCATTGCCCAGCGGTGCAGAAGGCAGCTGTGCCAAAGACTTTAATACAATTAAAAAGATAGGGATTGCAATAGGCAAGATCACCGCTAAAATGCCATTGTTTTGCGTGTATGTGTTGGCCTCTGAAAAAGCTTCTGATTCGTTAAGTGTATTTTTATTAGAGACTGTTTTGGGAGAAAAGCGCTCTGCAAATTGCCAAGCACATAAAAACCCGAACAAACTCACAGGCAAGCCCAATAAAATTACCAAGCCTATATCGGCTTTTAAAATGCCCGCTGCTGCAACTGGGCCTGGTGTAGGCGGCATCATCACATGCGATGCCATAAGTCCCATACTTAGAGCAATAGTAGGAGCGATGACATTAATTTTAGATTTGGCCGCTAAGCTATCTTTTAAAGATGAAAGAATGATGTAGCCCGAATCTGCAAATACCGGAATAGATACCACATAGCCGGCTAGACCTAAAGTCAAGGAAATCATTTTTTTGCCTGTAAACTTTAATATTCTTTCAGCCAGCAAAAATGCGCCACCGGTCTTTTCAAGAAATTTACCAATGATGCTTCCGAAAAGAATGATTACGCCAATTTGTCCCAAGGTGTTTCCAAAACCTTCATTTACTATCTTGATGACTTCAACAGGAGCGATACCTGCGGCTATTCCGTAAAATATTGCGGCTAATAATAAGGCTAAAAAAGGATGTAGTTGAAATCGGGTAGTGGCCAGCACGATAAAAAATACGCTGACAAGTAAAATCAAGAACAGATACACGAGTGCAGTAAGTTAAGGTAAATCCAAAGTAAAATTCATTCTCTAATCTAAGCACATTATTTTAAAAGCAATAAATCACAAAAGCTTATTAGCAATGTGCAAAAGCCGAAGGAAGAAATTTAAACGCAAAAAGTATTTATTTGTAGGCAAATGTTAGTACGATTTATTTTCGAGTTCGAAGCGAATTGTGAAAAAGTATTTGCTTATATTGTGGCTTGCAAATCTGTTCAAACAGCAAAAGATTTAGGTTAAGATGGAACCAAGTAGAGTGACCATAAAAGATTTGGCAAAGGCGTTAAATGTTTCTACTTCTACAGTATCGAGGGCGTTAAGAGACCACCACGAAATAAAGGAAGAGACCAAGCAAAAAGTGTTGGCCCTAGCAAAAGAATTGGATTATCAGCCCAATGCGGTTTCATTGAGTTTGCTGAATAGAAAAACCTTTACAATTGGCGTAATTGTACCAAAGATGGGTTATCATTTTTTCTCTGCTGCTTTAGAAGGCATCGAGGCTGCTACATTAAAGGCAGGCTACACCGTTATGGTTTGCCAAACAAACGAGTCCTACGATAGAGAGGTACAGAACATAAGAAATATGGCCGCGGGTAGGGTAGATGGTATCATTGTTTCGGTCTCAGGAGAAACCAGCGATTACGAACATTTCAGACAAATAAAAAAGAAAGGCATACCATTGGTGTTTTTCGATAGGGAGTGTGAAGATTTAGAAAGCCCTACGGTAGTGGCCAACAATTACGATGCAGCTTGCAAGGCCGTTGAGCATCTGATTGCTAGAGACTGTAAAAAAATTGCCTATCTGGGCGGGCCTGAGCATTTGTCTTTAAGTCAAAAAAGAATGGCTGGTTATAAAGACACTTTGCTTAAGCACAATCTACCTTTTAAGAAAGAATGGGTAAAATACTCTGATGTAAGCAGGGATAGTGCTATGAAAAATACCCGTGAGTTAATACTTTTAGAAGACCGACCTGATGCGATTTTTGCTATGAGTGATCGCTTGGCCACTTCAGCAATGTCAGTAATTAAACAATACAAGCTAGACATACCAGAAGAAATTGCCTTGATAGGCTTCAATAATGAACCAATGGCAGATATTGTTTCGCCTAGCCTTTCTACCATTGCCCAACCTGAGTTTGAAATTGGAAAAAAAGCCGCCGAGTTGCTGTTAGAGGCAATCAATAATTTAGCAAAGTCCACAGAATGCAAAAAAGTAGTTTTCGAAACGGAACTCATAGTAAGGCAGTCTTCTAAAAGAAAGATTTTTTGAATATGATTTTATCCGCAAAAAAAGCATTGTATCGAGCTTTGTTGGTCTTTTTACCGGCCTTGATTATGTTCAATGCTTGTAAAGAAGAAACAAAAGATGAATCTTGGAACAATAAATTTTCTAATAAGACGGTAAGGGAAATCTATCATCTTAAGGACCAAAGAGATACCGAGCGTCTGCTTACTTTTCTTTCTGATCAAAGTATAATTTACAGAAAGGAAGCCGCTTTGGCTTTTGGTTCTGTTCAAGATAGCGATGCACTGCCTCAACTACATCCTTTATTAAAGGATTCTGCTGAAGAAGTAAGAATAGCTGCTGCTTTTGCCATTGGCCAAACTGCTAGTCCTTCTTCTTTGCCTTACTTAGTTTCAGCTTTGGAGGAGGAAAACTCAGCACCTGTAAAGCAACAGATATACAAGGCAGCCGGGAAATGTGCTAAAAATCCAAAAGATTTAAATATTTTCCTCTCCGCTTTAAAAAAAGATACTTGTTGCGCTGATGCTCAACTTTGGGGACTTTATTACGCCGGGCTTAAAAAGGTGTTTAGCGGTGGGCATTCAGAAATGGACTTCATTATCAATACTTTGAAAGGCAATAATATTGAAGCCAAACTCGCTGCTTCAGCTTACTTGGCCCGTTTCCCTGAAAGAATAATGCAAAACAATGAAGCTGAACTACTAGGGCTAAGTATGGCTAGTGAAGAATTATACATCAAAAATAATCTGATCAGGAGTCTATCTGCTTTATCAAGCCAAGAAGTGTCGGATTACCTTAACCAACTACTTTCAGATACTTCTGCAGATTATAGATGGAAAGTAAATGCGCTTAGGGCTTTGAGCAACAAAGAATACGATGATGTAGTACCGCTTTTTTGGAAGGCACTCAATGATCAAAATGCCTCAGTTCGAATAATAGCTGCTGATTATTTAAAGGATCGAGTCCCTAAAAAAGATATTAGGAGACTAATAGATACTGCCAAAGAACAAAAAGATATTAGGGTTAAGGCAGCCCTGTTAAAAAGATGTAAGATGTTGGATTCTCGAAAAGAAGTAGACGATTACGTTTGGGAGGTGAAAAATAGCATAGACAATCCTTATGATGCAGCATTTTTAGTAGAAACCGATGCTGAAGACAGGTACGGATTAGAATTGCTAGAAAGTATTGTTGCAGCAGATACGGCCGCTATACTCAAGACCACGGCATTTTCTGCTTACTTGGATCAATTAAATAATGAGGATTTTTTTTCTAGGTTAGACAAGAACGGCGAAGAAAAAGAACGGTATGTTTATAATTTTAAAAATGCAGTGAACAAAGGCGATGTAGCTTTTACTTACTTAGGGGCAACTGCCTTACAAGACAGTACCTCTATTTTAAGAAAATGGATCAGCGATTACAGTTTTTTACAAGAAGCAATTAATAAATTGACCTTGCCTTTAGATGTAGAGGCTTGGCTAGCCGCTCATAAAGCACTGAAAAGTATTTCAGATACAGCTTATCAGATTCCTCCAAAACCTAAGGGAAATACAGCAATAGACTTTGAGGTTTTGAAGGATATTGCCCATCTGCAAGAAGTAGAAATATCTACTAACAAAGGAAACATCACTATGGCGCTTTTTACAGAAGAAACTCCGGGCACCGTTGCCATGTTTGTAGATTTGTTGAAGCAGAACTTCTACAATGAAAAATTTATACACAGACATGTGCCAGACTTTGTAGTTCAAGGAGGTTGCCCAAGAGGCGACGGCTTTGGCGGTTTACCTGAGACCATACGATCAGAGTTTAGCCTAAGAGAGTATGATCAAGAAGGTTATTTGGGCATAGCTTCCGCAGGAAAAGATACCGAGAGTTGCCAGTTTTTCATTACGCATTCCCCTACACCGCATCTCAATGGTAAATACACCATTTTTGCAAAAGTAATGGATGGGATGGATGTAGTAAATCAACTAGAGGTAGGTGATTATATTGAAAAAATGGGAATTAAATAAAAAGTTGTGGAGAGATGAATCTAAAAAGATACTAATCTAGAAAGGATAACCAATACCTAAGTTAAGTGTAAACTGCCCCGGTTCGCCAAGGGGCTGCCTAAAACTCAAATTATCTCCTATATAGCGATCGCCTTCAGGTCTTGCAGGATCATACATTTTGATGCCCAAATCGAAACGTATTAGCAAAAAATCGAAATTTAATCTTATACCACCGCCAAGGCCAATAGCGAGTTCTTTCCAGAAATCTGTCTCAAAACCAGAACCTGGCCTAGTCGGATCTTCTCTGATCATCCAAATGTTACTGGCATCTGCAAACAAAGCACCATCTACAAAGCTAAAAAGGTTTCTTCTTAGCTCTATACTACTTTCAAAAATGATTTCTCCAGGCTGTTCAAAAGAATAGTCAAATTGACCATTTGCCAAGGTGTCCGGGGTAAAACTACCAGGGCCAACGCGTCTAGCAGCCCAAGCCCTGTTGCTATTGCTACCACCAGAAAAGAAATATTTTTCATAAGGTAAGGACCTAGAACCCGTTCCGTAGGGCTTGGCAATCCCCATAGAAACCCTTGTGGCAAACTGTGCTTTTTTGCCAACCGGCCAACCATATCTAATATCTATAGAACCTTTTAAAAACCTAAAATAGCGAAGGCCAAACATTTTTTCATCGTCGGCTATTCTCGTTCTGTTCCACAGGTTGAAAAACGTGCCGCCTGTTTCTAAAAAAAATCTAAAGAAACTGGTTCTTCTAGATTGTATATTAAAAGCATTGTTTGAATGTGTATAACTGCCATTGATGCTCGACACCAAAGAGCGATCGAAGCTATTAATAAGGGTACTGCCTTGATTAAAAAGCTGTTCTAACCTTTGTTGAAAGAGGGTATCTAAGCGTGTAGTATTGATCACACTGAGGTCTATGAGGCTTAAGTTAAAGATGTCGTCTTTTCTATTTCTCCAGCGGTAGTTTAAAGCACTTTGAATGTTAAAACGCGTGTATTCCGGTCTTTCTACAAAGCTGAAACCGCCTAATAACTGCGTACTCGGGGAAAACATAGACAGGCCTTTCTTGGCCCGACTCCTAATTGGGAATAAAATCCTAGGGAAAGATAAGCTAAGATTAACGCCATACTCCTGACCTCTGAAATTTTGCTGCTCAGTTGCGCCTGCTTGTGCCTCTATGGCACCTCTAATACGGGCTTCAAAAATTTCTAGCCCGCCCAGCAGATTCCTTTTCTTGAATGAGAAACTGAGAAAAGGTCCCGGTATGGCAGATTGGCTCACGTTTAACCCGCCCTCTAAAGAGTATTGGTACCTCGGATAAGGACTCGTAAAGATATTGGCCTTATTGATGCCTCCCGTTGTATCATACAATACATTTACGAATTTGAAAATATCTAGTCTGCCCAAGGCAATTTGGGTATCTTCAGTATTTTGCAAACTATAAAGACTGTCAGGCCTTATAAAAACTTTGTTGTTCAGTACTTTTTTAGAAAAACGCTTTTCTTTTTCTACAAAGTGGATGCCTTGGTACTTAGCCTGACTTGTTTCTATACTGCTGTTAACATCTACATCTGTGTAAAAGAAAACTTCATCTATCTTAAACTTATCTAGGGTTTCTCCTGCGTTTTGGTTTTTTATTATTTCAGTAAGATATACTTTGTTTTCCCCTATAGTATCATTAACGATGTAGTAAATCTGATCTTGGCTAAAGCCAAAATAGCCACTGTTCTGTATGAGCCTAGCCAGTCTTGTTCTTTCGTTCTCAATATTTTCTTGGTCTATCCTATCGCCAAGCTGTATCAAAGCATTCTTTTTGCCATCTATTACAATTTGGCGGATGCTGCTTTCGGGTAGCTAATAGATGATGCTATCTATTAAATAGGGTTCACCTTCATCTACCATGTAGTTGACCGTAACCAGTTTTTCAGAGGTATCTGCTTTTACTGCAACTTCTGCATCTAAAAAGCCTTTGTATTGCAAAAACCTACTCATTTGATCCGCAGTATATGCAGCTAATGTTGAATCGTAAACAACAGGAGGAGAGCCAACTGTACTCATCAAAAAATTGCCTTTTTCCATGCGTTCTTGCACTTTAAAGAGCTTTTTGTTCATCTTCTGCCTAAGCTGTCTTATATCTTTTATGAGTGCTGTGGTATCCTTATCTAACTTAGTAGAACCTTTTTTATAATTACTGCTGTCTGCCAAGTAGGCAATTCTTTCTTGCTTAGCCTCAATTTTTTTATTGAATTTCTTTTGAATCTTAACAAGCCTTACAGAATCGGAAGAAAGGGTGCGTTCGTACTTTTTTTTGCCAGCAAAGTAGGCATATAAATAAGGCATTATGGGCAGATATAGAATTTTTCTATTGGGATTTTGTCTGTAAAATACTTCTAAATCGTCGTCCTCAACATATTTGTTTTTTTTGATTTTTTGGCTGTACAACAAATATTCATCTTCAGCCAACGGCTTGGTAGGAATGCAACTTCCCAAAAAACACAATGCTGCAAGCAACAGGAATAATATAGATTTTGCTGTATACAATGATGAAAAAATGTAGTAGGCGCTATTGAAAAAATAGTAGCTTAAAAAGTTAAGTGACCTAACAAGATTTATTCCGCATCTAGATTTTTAGACACATCGATTATAAATTCTGTTCCGATGCCTACTTCACTTTTAACATCAATTTTCCCTCTGTGTTTTTCAATAATGCCATAACTTATTGATAGACCCAGACCAGTGCCTTCTCCGATTTCTTTAGTGGTGTAAAAAGGTTCGAAAATTTTATTGAGCAATTTTTGAGGAATGCCCGATCCAGTGTCCTTAATACTGATGGTTATGTATTTCTCGGCGTTGCTGGTCTTGATCCAAATTTTACCTCTTTTTTCTATAGCCTGCCGAGCATTGTTCAAAATATTAAGAAAAACTTGGTTGAGCTGACCAGGGTAGCAGTAAACATCAGGTAGGTAAGGGTCATAATCTTTTTCTACTTCTATAAACTCTTTAAATTGACCACTTAATATAACCAAAGTCGAATCTATACATTCATTTATGTTAGCTAGTTTGATGTTGTCTTCATCTAGCCTTGAAAAGTTTCTCAAGCCTCTTACAATAGCAGCTGTCCTATCGGCACCAACTATGATATCATTCACAATATCATCGATATCTTTTTTGAGTTCGTCGTATTCTTGCTCTTCTTTTAATGCTTGAATTTTAGCCACTGTATCTTTTAACTTGAGTTCCTGTTGCTCTGAGGACAGCTTTTCATAGTGATTGATTATTTCCATAAACTCATCTAAAAGTGAGCGCAAGGTGTTCGCACCTGCATACACAAAGTTGATAGGATTGTTGATCTCATGGGCAACGCCTGCAGTTAACTGACCTAAACTTGCCATTTTTTCAGATTGAACGATTTGCATTTGTGCATGCCTTAACTCTTCATTAGCACGGGCGAGTTCTTCTTTGCTCTTTTTCTCTCTATCAAAAGAGGTCTTTAGTTCGTCTCGAGTGGTAATAAGGTTTTCGTTAATGGCCTGAAGCTCTTCAGAGTTTTGCCTTATTTCTTCATCGATTTGCTTTAACTCATTGTATGCTTCTTCTAGCTGTTCTTTTTTGAGAATCAGTTCTTTGTTAGACTTTTTTATTTTCTCTAAAAGCTCCTCGTTTTCTTTTTCAAAATGATCGTTGGTTCTTTGGTAAAAATAGAAAGCCATGATTACCGCTGCAATAGACACCAAATACACCAAATTGATTTGATTATAACCATCTACATTAATTTCACTTATCTGTTGGTAACCGACTCCGTAATAATTATGAAAATAATCGAAAAAAAGTAGGCAAATGATGTTGCTACTAGTACCGAAAACCATTTGTACGCTATGTTTAAAATCTAGCATCACCAATGGCAGCAAAATGGTGAGGAAAATAAGTGCTCTTGGTACAAAATAATCTATGTATTCTATGGTTTCAGGATGCCTAACTTTGCTGATAATGGTATAGACCAAAATAACGATAGGAGGAAAAAAGCTTAAGGATAACCTGGTAAAATTAGTTTGCTTTAGATAATTGAATACCGGCACAGTAGCCATGGCCAATGCTATGATCAATAACATAATCTGTGTTTGGTACCCTTTAATATCTAAAATGGAAAGTACGGGCACACTACCTGAAATCAATACCAAGGCCAAAAGGCTCAGTTTATTACATAGCAGTGTTTTTTTTTGTAAGGAGTAGGGCATAGCTACATCTACTCCCAAATAGGTTATTTTATACCAGAATACCCTTAACTGTTCCATCATTACTGAGCGGGTTCATAAGCATGGTCCAAATCTCTTATGTGCTGTGCTACTTTTTCCATAAGCCACATTGGAGTAGAAGTGGCCCCTGAAATACCTACCGTATCTTCAGGTTTGAACCAATTTGGATTTACTTCTTGCTCATTTTCTACAAAATAAGATCTCGGATTGTTTCTTAGGCAAACGTTAAAAAGAGATTTCCCATTAGAACTCTTTCTACCACTTACAAAAACAATTACGTTGTTTTGCTTAGAGAACTTGTCCATTTGAGGCTCTCTATTAGAAACTTGGCGGCAGATACTGTCATTGGCGTCAAAATAAGTAGTTTCTGCATTGGCAATACCAGTTGCTTCTTTTTGCCTTTTTTCGATTTCGTTTTTTATTTCATAAAAGCCTTTGGTGCTTTTTGTGGTTTGACTAAAAAGTGTAATTGGCTTGTTAAAATCTAACTGGTCTAAGTCTTCTATGGTAGTGACAATAATGGCCGAGTTATTGGTCTGTCCGTTAAGGCCTATCACTTCAGCATGTCCTTTTTTACCGTAAATCACCACTTGCCCATTAATATTGTTCACCTTATCAAATGCATGCTTTACCCTGTTCTGTAACTTTAACACCACAGGGCAGGAGGCATCGATCAATTCTATGTTATTTTCTATAGCTGTTCTGTAAGTTTCGGGGGGCTCTCCGTGGGCTCTGATCAGCACTTTACAATCTCTCAAATTCTTCAGTTGCTCTCTATCTATAATTTTCAAACCCTTTTTATTGAGCCGCTCTACTTCCATGCTGTTATGTACAATGTCGCCAAGACAATATAATTTACCATCTTCTTCCATCTCTTGCTCAGCCATTTGTATAGCATACTCCACTCCAAAACAATAGCCTGCTTTCTCATCAATGATTACTTCCATAGTTTAGCGCTGTATTTTAAAATTTTTAGATTGTTCTTGTTAATTAGGCTTCAATAGTTCAGTAAAATATGTACTGCTTGATCAACCTTGTTAATAAAAAATGGATTCGAAAATTAAGCAAATTTCAATTTCATAAAGAAACAAATCTTTTTTATCCTAAAGAGTCTATAACATTTAAAGCCAATAGGTAAGCTTTGTCCACTTGTTCGTCTATGGTTAAGGAAGAAGTATCAAAAATAATGGCATCTTCAGCTTTTCTTAGCGGGCTTTCTCTTCTGGTAGAATCTTTGTGATCACGCTCTCTCAGATTTTTGATCACTTCTTCTTTGTTCACTTCTATATCTTGGTTTTTAATCTCCGCCAACCTTCTTTCTGCTCGCGCCTCAATACTGGCTGTCATAAAAATCTTCAATTCAGCATCGGGAAAAACGACTGTACCGATGTCTCTGCCATCCATTACGATTCCTTTCTTAGCACCAATATCTTTCTGCTTTGCTACCAAAAAATGCCTTACTTCCTTTATTGAGCTTACTGCACTTACATTTTGGTTAACACTCATAGAGCGTATTTCGTGCGAAACCGATTTTTTGTTTAATAAAATGTCGTTATTACCAGTTTCAGAATCGAAACTGAAAGAAATGTCTACATCAGCCAAAGTATTGATCACCTCTTTGGTGTCTTCAGTATCTATGTTTTGTTGCAACAAATAGAGTGTTATGGCACGATACATAGCTCCTGAGTCAATAAAGATGTAATTTAATTTTTTCGCTAAAAGCTTGGCCGTTGTACTCTTGCCACATCCCGCATGCCCATCTATGGCTATTATTATCTTCTTCATTTTAAAATTTTATCCAAAGATAGAGATTAAGCAGTGAAGTAGAAACTTTAATGTTTGTTAATTAACTCATTTAATACACAAAAAAAACCTTCTGAATGCAGCAAATGGGTTACAAATCTCGTGTAATATAATAGAACAAAAACACTAAAAATTTAAGGGATATGGAACCAACATTACTATTTAACAATTTAGGCAACATCAATATTTTTTCTCGGATCAACGATTATGTTGTGGCAAACGAGATACAAATGTTGTGTATAGGATTTTTCAGCACAACACTCATTTATTTTTTAATATTGACGGGTTTTATGCTCAAAAACCGATATAGGAACTTTACAGAGGCCTTCTTTTTGAGTTTATCTATTGGTGGGGCTATTTTTATGTTATCGGTAAAGGTATTTCCTGTACTCGCCGCTTTGTTCAATACCTCGTTAATAGCCGGCCCTTATATAGCCATTTTATTGATCATCGGTTTCTACGCCCTTTGCATTCCTGTGCTATTTAAGATAGTGAGAAAATGGAACAACAATAGAGTGTATGTT
>CAKZMZ010000646.1 GCA_937129345.1 uncultured Thalassovita sp.
AGGCGTGTATATATGCCATGCGATTCTAATGAGCTCTGCAAGGCCATACCGTTTATAAGAGTAGCGAGCATGCCCATGTAATCACCCTGAACGCGATCTATTCCTGTTTTTTCGGCTTGCATTCCTCTGTAAATGTTGCCACCACCAATTACTACGGCTACTTGTACACCTTCGTGCACCACCTTGGCAATTTCGCTGGAGTACATCGAAAGCCTTTCTGAGTCTATACCATAATTTTGAGCACCCATTAGTGCCTCACCACTTAGCTTTAGAAGAATTCTTTTGTATTTCATAGGAAAGAGAAAAAGTTTTACAAATATAAAAATAAATGTGGCGGTGCTTTCCTTTTTGCGGCTAAATTCAATTTTTAAGAGAATGCTACTTTGTATCTGCTATAGTTTTACAAATTTTTGTGCGAGAACAAATTCTCCGTTTAAAGTATATTTTACAAAGTAGGTACCTCTAGGCAGGTTATATACATCGATATTTAGGTGCTTACTGCCTTTGGTTATAGTTTTACTTTGTAACTCCTTCCCTTCAGTATTGATCACTTGTACATCCATATCCTGCGATATGTTTTTCTCTAAGCTTATCTGAAGTATATCTTTTACTGGATTGGGATAAATTACAGGTAGTTGTTTTCCATCAAATATGTTTTCCATACTACTTGAAATAATATCAGGGAAATAATCTGGTGTTTTTACAACGGCATTATAAATTTCTTTGGTAATGTTGTTTTGTGCAAAAACCACGACCACCATGTTGTTGGGGTCAAAAATGTTTTTTGGTTTCCAAGAAGTGGACACATTCATTTTTTCTCCCGTTGCTACATTTTTAAAACTACTGCCTGCTGCATCGGGCAACATTTTACGCACCACCCAATCAAAGAAATTTTCGCCGTTTTCTCCAGTAAACTCTGTAATGTCTCTTTCCACGCAAACAATCTGTATCACTGTTTCTTGCTGCAAATCCTCTATGGCAGTAGCATTCACATTAATATCGAGTGTTTCTTGGTTGGCCTCGCCAAAGTTTACCTCAATATTTATTTTATTGTCTGTGAGCGCCCTCATGAGTAGATTGTTTACATCCCAAAAGGGAGAGGCATCTGTTTTTTCGTAGACAGTGCCATCAATGACCGTTCTTGGTGTATTCATCACACCATAGTACAAGGCCCTAGCACTTGGATCTGCCGGGTTCATTCTATTTATGGGATCAACCCCAGGGAAGTTGGTGTGATAGTTTATCGGTATTATATCGGCACTGTAGTCATTTATTTGTTCTCTAGAAACCGGATTTACCAAGGCATCATTGTCATTAGACGAATTAGTAAAGGTCTCTAAAAGTACGAGTTTGTTCCTTTCTTCAATTCTAAAGTTGTCAAAAGCTACACCTTCTCTTTCGTTAAAAGAGGCATCGGAGCCAAATGCTATTCTAAACCTAACAGAAGCTTCACCTTTTAAGTGGTCGATAGCATGGCTTACACGCATCCAGCCCAGTGTATCTGTACCAGACCAACCATATAGGGTTTGTCCACCCGGGTTACCGTTGATAGATACAGTATTGAACCAGTTTACAGGATCATCTATGCTACCGACCAACTCCCAAGATTGCCCATCATTGATAGAAGATTGCAGCACAGCGCCATCGAAGCTTTTTTGCGTGTGGAAGAACAAATCGAATGAAACTTTTGGTCTGTCTAAGAAAGAAAGATCGAAGCAAGGACTTTCTACATAAGAATGCTCCTCATTATTGTAAAAGCCGCTAGCATTGGTAACCCAGCTAGTAGTTCCGTTTTCATTTGGCGTGATAATATTACCCGAAGGTACGCCAATTTCCCAGCTGGAATTTTCTCCTGTGGCAAACCAGCCGCTTTCGGTACCTTCAAAGTCTTCTCTATAAGGATAGGCATCTATAGATGGGAAAATAGCTACATCTTTCACTATAGTTGCAGCGCAATTGGTTTCTGAAAAAACAGTGAGTTTAACCTGATAAACCCCTGTAGAATTGTATTTGTGTTGGGGTGAGAATTCATTAGAAACCTGACCATCGCCAAACTCCCACAACCAATCAACCAAATCCTCTCCTTCTACATCTGAAAGATTGCTAAAGTTTACTTGATCGTTTACACAAGTATTTGACCATTCGAAGTTTACCTCAGGTATAGCCCCTATGTAAATATCCTTTTCTGTATAGTCACTGCAGTTATTTTCAGTATAAATATCGAGGCCGATTGTATGAAAGCCTATTTCTGTAAAAGTGTTTGTAGGATTTTGTAAAGTAGACTCATTGCCATCATTAAAATCCCATTGCCATGCTACTATGTTGCCCGAACTTACCGAGCTCGAATCAAAAAAATTTGTTGGGCTGCCTATACAAAACTCATCAATCCGAAAGTTGGTTATAGGAGCTGGATAAATGGTTACATATTGGGTATCTGCATTAACACATGTATTGTTGTCTATATATCTATAAATGATTTCGTGATTGCCAACGCCAATTACATCAGGTCTAAATACATCAGACATTGGATTGCCATTGAGCAAGAAAGTACCCCCTTCAGGGAATCCGTTAAGTGGCAGCATTTCATCGTTGATGCAGTAAGAAGCATCTAGCTTACTAAAGGTAACTCCCGGTAATGGGTTGACCGTTACCAGCTGTGAGGCGGAGTCTAAGCAACCGTTCAGGTTTTGAAAGTAATACTTGATGAGATGCGAACCTACGCCAGCTTCTTCTGGATTAAAATTGCTTCCTGAAATACCAGCTCCGGTAAACGTACCACCATTAGGTATGCCTCTAATGGTTGCTATACCTTCGTCAACACAATAATCTTGGTCTAGATCGGCAATGCTTACTACGGGCAGGTCATGAATGGTCACTTCAACTTCAACAGGGCTGCTGGTACACCCAGAAAAATCACTTCCGCTAAAAAAGGTTTGTGTAACGTAAAATTTACTTACTGAACTAATGCTATTGTCTATACCGGGGGCAAAACTATTACCGGCGCCTACTTGATTGGTAAGTGCCGCATCTGAATACCATCTAAGGTTTGATCCAGTAGCAGTAATGTTTTGGATTTGTTCGCCAACACAGTAGGCTGCAGGGTGGTCTACCACTGGTTGTGGCGGAATGTCATAAATTGTCACGGTAATCTGAGTGGTGGGGCCTTCGCAATTATTTAAGGTTTGCGTTACCCAGAAGTCTGTTTCAGATGCACTAGTATTTGAAAGCCCCGGGTTAATACTCGCACCTGTGCCAATCAAATTGTTTAGAGCAGCATCACTATACCATTTAAAAGTAGCACCTGTCTCTCCCTCTGCTTGCAAGTCTTGTATATCTTGAAAAATACAAACTGGTTCAGGAGAATTAGCAATTGGGGCCGGAGGTATTTCGTGCACAGTAACTTCTATAGGTTGAGGCGCACTCTCACAGCTGTTGAGTGTCTGGGTCACAAAATAATTATAAGAACCCGGTGTATTGGTGTCAATAGAGAGTTCATTCGCGGTTGCATCTGTAGTAATGGCAGGTTGGGGTGAAAGTAAGTTAATCACAGAGTCATACCTGCTGTACCAAGTAAATGTAGCTCCTACTCTTCCAGTGATTTTAATGTTTTGAATGGCCTCTCCTGAGCAATATTCTGCCGTATAATTTGCGTTTGGTACTGCTGGAAAGGGATGTATCGTAAAATCTACTTGAAGCGGCGGACTTGTGCATCCATTTAATTGCTTAACGACCCATAAAGATTGCACAATAGGATTATCGGTCTCATTAATATTTGAGATTGGAGGATTGGCCAATGTCGCACTGCTACCAATTAGATTTTCTTCTGCCAAAGAAGCATTGTTGTACCATTTAAATGCAGCACCGGCTTCTCCAGTCACACTAATAGGTGCAATAGTGCTTCCAGAGCAATATTCTGGAGCAGCCCCTGAAAGAACTGGCGCATTAGGTATAGGAAATACTGAAATGCTTATTTGTGTGGCCGGACCGTAACAACCGTTTACTTGTTGCCTTACCCAATAATTTATAGTAGTAGGACCAGGGCCAAACGCAGAAAGTACTATAGGGTTTTGAAAAGTAGACGTATTACCAGAAGAAGTACTAGAACCTACAGTGGTAGAAAAATCAGCAGAATTGGACCATTGCCAAGTTGCCCCATTTTCTCCTGTCGCAGTCATGTCTTGTAAAATTTCTCCATGGCAATAAGATAATTGAGCACTGGAAATTATAGGAGCATCAGGCGTCGGGTTTACTAAAACATTTAATTCAGTAGCAGGACTATAACACCCATTGATTTGCTGCCTAACATATATCTTATAGATTTTCTGGGCATCGCCATTAGCACTTACTTCAATAGGATAATTTAAAGTAGAAGTATTTCCTGAATTGGACACATTGCCAATTGAATTAGAAAAGTCTGCTGCGTCTGACCATTCAAAAACTCCACCTACTGATCCGCTTACTTGAATATCTTGTAAAATATCTCCGGGGCAGTACTCAGGTATCGCACTAAGCAAGCTTGGAGAAGGCGGTTCAGGATAAACTGTAATATCAACTTGTAGTGGGTCACTATAACAACCGTTTACTTGTTGTCTTACATAGTACGTAATGGTCTTTGAAGCAGCTCCATTAGAAGATAGCAAGATAGGATTGCTTAGGGTAGACGTAACTCCATTGGTGGTCGGTGTACCAACTGAAGATGAAAAATCACTCAACTCTGACCATTCCCAATTGGCTCCATTTTCTCCACTTACCACGATATCTTGTAAAATATCTCCCGGGCAGTAATTGGGTACTGCAGACGATAATACCGGCACATTGGGCTTATCAACCACAGTTATTTCTACTACAGCAGGTTCACTCTCGCAGCCATTACCATCAGTTTGGGTTACCCAGATTTTAATAGGCGAACCAATAGGTGTTGGAGAATCTGTAGCGTTGGTCAAGCTTAACTCGGCCGCTGTAGCTTCACCGGGTGTTGCCGTGGTAATGTGTGTACCGGGTGCAGGCGGGTTGGTATACCACTTTATGGTGCCAGTACCTGAAGCCGTAAGTGGTGCTATATTGTCTCCTTGGCAATAAGTTAGAGCGGTTTGTGTAGTGGGTGCTTCAGGTACATCATAAACGGTTACAATTTCTGCGCTTCCCCAGCTTGTGCCATCATTATAAAATAAGTAATAGGTACCTGCACCTACTTTTGAGGGAGAAAATATAGCTCGGTCGTTATTTCCAGGAAAAGCAGGATCATTTTCTAACTCTCCATATTGAGGAAACACTGAAAAGAAAAAAGTACTACCAGCCGCAGCGCTACTGCCAGAAATTGACACATCTGCATCGTTGACACAATACTCTTTGGTAGCATTTAAACCACTAATGCCAGAGGCAGATGGCGCACCTACATTAGTAATGAAAGGCGAGGCATAGACCGTACAACCTTCAGTCGTAACATATTGGTAACCAACAGGAATAGAACCAGTACCAGCTTCAGAAGGGACAAACTCGTAATTTCCAGTTCCCGCATTAAAAGAAATACCTCTACCGAAAAAAGTGCCCCCAGCAGGTGTACCAGTAAGTTCGTAGGCACTTACATCAGAAGACGAGTAAGACGAAGAAAGCCCTGTAAAGCTTACTAAAGGAACAGGGTTCACAATAATATTTAAGTCAACAGGATTGTCCGCACAGCCTGTTTCGTCTTCTTCCACTACGCTTAGTGTATAGTTCTCAATAGTAGAGGTATTGTCATTCCAATTAATGGCTATGCTAGAAGTACCTTGGCCCGAAGATATGGTTCCGCCGCCAGAAAGTGTCCAGGTATAGCTATGCCCAGCGGTGTTTGCTACGCTGTAAATGCTTCCTTGGGTTCCAGCGCAAACTGTATTGGAACCATTAATAACAGAGGTGTTGGGCAAAGCCTGCACCTCAACTTCAATAGTAGAGAAAGCACTTTCGCAATTATTGTTTGTTTGGCTTACCTTAAAAGTAGTTGTTCCAGCTAATGCTGTATTGACTTCGCTCAGTGTTACAGGGTCAAAAGTATTGCTTTGGGTGATAAAGGTATTGTCATTTCTGTACCATTTTAAATTTGTTCCTATGGCTGTTAAAGCAATAGGAGTATTGTCATTTTGGCAAACATCTACTTTGGGTGTAGTAATGATAGGGGCTGTTGGAACTTTAAAAACATTGAGTTCTACCTTTCTAGGGGTACTTTGGCAGCCATAAGCAGAAGTTTGGGTAACATATACAGAAAAAGAACCCTCTGCAGCTGTAGAAAAGCCTAAATCTGCTAAATTGGGACTCGCGGCATTACCTGAGGTAACCACGATATCATTTTCTAAGGATAAACTACTGTGCCACTCTAAGTTGCTAGTGCCTGCTGTAACAATGGGATTGGACAGGGCATCGCCCACACAAGTATTTTGAGTAAAGTTTACAGTAGGGGCCGCAGGTATGCCTCTTATGGTAATGTCTACTGTGCTTGAACCAGCATTGCACCCACCTGCGCCATCAGGATCATTTGTAGTCAACGTAAGGGTTTCTACAGTACCAGCTGTGCTAGAAGATGGAGTATATAAGGTTGATAAAGCAGTGTTATCGGCAAAGGTACCAGGCCCAGACCAAGTGGCTGAACTGGCCGATCCTCCAATACTACCTTGTAATAATACAGTTTCACCGACACATACGTCTACATTGGCACCAGCACTAACATCTATGCTATTGTAACTTTTTAAAGTAGCAAAATTAACGGCATCACTAATTTCTAGGCCTGCAATCTGGGCATTTCCACCCGTTCTTAAAATTTCTCCAACCCCTGCATTGCCCTTTGCCATAACACGTACACCGCTAATGGTAAGTTCGTCTATTCCATTTTCGGTATTTGCCAACTTATAAGCCAATGTGATTTTATTGACAGTAACTGTTGCAGATAAATTACTGAAGGTGCCACCAATTTGGGTTTGGGTTATGCTTACGCCTCCACCTGTAAAGAATTCAAATTTG
>CAKZMZ010000647.1 GCA_937129345.1 uncultured Thalassovita sp.
TTCATCTATTACGGTTCATCAGATACGAGAATGCACGTGGCTACTACTACCCTTGATCAGCTGCTAGATTATGTGCTGAATACACCCGAAGATGGAGGTAGAACGGCGGCTTGTTTAAGGCAGCGGATAGATTTGATTAGTAGAAATCTAGAAGAAAATCCTCAAATGGCCTCTCAGGCTGTTATGCGAAAACAAGATTCGATTAAAATTGAGTTATAAGCAATTTATATTTTGGAAAATCGCGTCGTTTATTAAAGTGCTGTTCGAGGTTTCCGAACCTCGGAATACTTATCTTAGAATCTGTGATTCGGTTACAAAAGACGGATTATAAATCCTAGGATAGTATGTTCGGGTTTGCAAAACCCGAAAAGCTTGGTCGTCTTTGCGAACCGAAGCGTAGTATCTGTGCTGGCGTGACGCAAACTGTTGGCTATTGGCTCACAGATTCCCAGTCCATGGCGGCTTCACTATGTTCGTAATGAAGCGGTCAGCATGAAGCGGTCAGCGCGAAGACTTAACTAATTGATTATAATATTTTTGCGTAAAAAACCTCGCGTTTAATTAAGTATGTAAAAAAAGTAAGATGAAAATGAAAAAGCTAATTGCCTCTGTTTTATGCCTTGTATCCATCTCATTGGCATTTGCACAAAAGAATACTATAGACTTGGCCAGCCCGCTTATGGGCACCGACTCTGATTTTTCCTTATCCAATGGCAATACCTATCCTGCCATTGCCACGCCCTGGGGCATGAATTTTTGGTCGCCCCAAACCGGTAAAATGGGCGATGGCTGGTTCTACAAATACGATGACCAAAAAATCAATGGCATCAAACAAACGCATCAGCCTAGCCCTTGGATCAATGATTACGCCGCCTTTGCCTTAATGGCGACTACTGGCAAAATGGCTTTTAGAGAAAAAGAGCGCGCTTCGTGGTTTTCTCATAAAGCGGAACAAGTACATCCTTATCATTACAAGGTCTACTTGGCAGATTATGATGCTACTATGGAAGTAACGCCCACAGAAAGAGCGGCCAGTTTCAGATATACTTTCCCTGAGGCAGATTCGGCCTTTATTCTGCTCGATGCTTTTAATATGGGCTCTGCTGTAGAAATCATTCCAGAAGAAAACAAAATCATTGGTTATTGCAGCAATAACCACGGCGGCGTACCCGATAACTTTAAAAACTATTTTGTAGCGGTGTTCGATAAGCCTTTTATCATTAGCGATACTTGGCAGGATTCTACGCTTACCAATGAGCTCAAAACTGAAGGAGAGCATACGGGAGCCATTGTTGGTTTTAGTACAAGTAAGGGTGAGCAAGTACATGTAAAAGTAGCTTCTTCCTTTATTAGTTTAGAGCAAGCCGAACTCAATTTACAGAGAGAAATAGGAACGGATTCCTTTGAAGAAACCAAAGGCAAAGCCAAAAAAGCATGGCAAACAGAGTTTGATAAAATCGCTGTGGAAGGAAAAAGTGAGCAAGACATGCGCACTTTCTACTCATGCTTGTACAGGCTGTTACTATTCCCAAGAAAGTTTTATGAGATAGATGCCAACGAGCAAATCGTGCATTATAGTCCTTACAACGGAAAAGTATTGCCAGGCTACATGTTTACCGATAATGGCTTTTGGGATACCTTTAGAGCGGTTTTCCCATTTTTTACTTTGATGTACCCTGAGTTGAATAACCAAATTATGCAAGGTTTGGTAAATACTTATAAAGAAAGTGGTTGGTTGCCTGAGTGGGCATCGCCGGGGCATAGAGACTGTATGATCGGTTCTAACTCAGCCTCGCTCATTGCCGATGCATGGCTCAAAGACATTCGGGATTACGATATTGAAACCTTGTATGAAGCCATTATTAAAAACACCAAGGGCAAAGGGCCTGTCAACTCAGTAGGTAGGTATGGTGCTGAGTACTATAACGAATTGGGCTATGTGCCCTACGATGTAGGCATTAATGAAAATGCCGCTAGAACCCTTGAATACGCCTATGCAGATTTTTGCATTATGCGTTTGGCAGAAAGTTTAGAAAAGCCCAAAGAGGAAATTTCCCTTTTTGCTGAAAGAGCCAGAAACTACACCAAGCTTTTTGACCCTGAGTACAAGTTGATGCGAGGTAAAAATGAGGATGGTATTTTTCAAGCGCCTTTCAATCCGTTTAAGTGGGGCGATGCTTTTACCGAGGGCAATAGTTGGCATTACTCATGGTCGGTTTTTCAAGATATAGAAGGCTTGGCCAATTTGATGGGTGGCAATGATTCACTAGTAAGCATGTTAGATACTGTATTTAGTATGCCCCCAATTTTCGATGAATCCTATTACGGTTTTGTGATACATGAAATTAGGGAAATGCAACTGATGAACATGGGGCAGTATGCACATGGCAATCAACCCATACAACATATGCTTTATTTGTATAACTATTGTGGCCAACCATGGAAAAGCCAAGCCCTAGCCCGCAAGGTGATGGATAAGTTGTACACACCCATGCCCGATGGCTACTGCGGTGATGAAGACAACGGGCAAACCTCGGCTTGGTTTGTATTCAGTGCTATGGGCATGTACCCCGTATGCCCCGGCACGCCAGAATATGTGTTGGGCAGTCCTTTGTTCGATAAGGTCTCGCTTTCGCTGCCTAATGGTAAAAAACTAGAATTGATAGCTGAAAACAACAGTGCTGAAAATGTATATGTAGACAAGCTAACCATCGATGGCAAGGCCAGCGATAAAAACTATTTTAATCACTTCGAACTGTTAAAAGGAGGCAAGATTACGTTTAGCATGGATGATGAGCCGAACCGCGAAAGGGGTATTGAAAAGGAAAGTTTCCCTTATTCTATGTCATCAAGTCCGCAGGGTGCTTTCTTAAAGAATAAGCGTTGATTTGAAATCAAAAACATCGAATAAACCCATTATAGGATTGAAAAATGCTAGAATGGGTTTATTTGTATGTTGTAAAGAGTGTCTCTGTTAAGTTTGTAATGATTTAATTTTTAATGCTTAATAAAGGCTTTTAGGGTTATGCATTCTTCGCCGTCGTTGGCTGGTCTAATGGTGTAACCCTTTACAGAGGCGGGCACGATAAAGGTTTGTGAGTAATACACCACAAAAGAATCAAACAGTCTTTCCTCACTTTCAACAATGATTTTTTCGCCTTGTACAAGGTTGATTACTTCCACATTGCCATTATTAAAATGCTTTACGTGCGAAGAAAATATGTGCCTCCTTTGCTCTAATAAATTATATAAATTGCCTCCCAGCTTTTCTTCCCTCCAGTGTTCGCCATAATCTAACACTTCTACTTGGTTGCTCAGTTGTTTAGGAAAAATCGAAGCCTGTTCATCTATGGCCTCAACGCCCCGCTGCTTGTGTAAGTTGAGGAATATCTCGTCAAATGCAATTTCTGTTTTTTGATGTTGCCACAGCTTATAACTCAAAAACTCTGGGGAAATGCCCACTTTAAGCAATACACAATTATTGCCGAAACTATGGGGCAAGCCTGCAGGTATATTGATTTGGTCGTGTTGTTTAAGCGGGATTTCGTTAAAAAACTGCTTAAAAATCAGTGTTTTTTTGCCTATTATTTTTTTGATTTCTTTTTTATCTAGTTGCTTTTTATGACCAATATGGATGTTGGCATGCTCTCCTGTGGCCATTATATAGTAACTGTTCTCAGTAATATAATTGCAGCCAAACAAGTCTTTTATTTCTTCTGTATCAGGATAGACCGTTAGCATAAAATCATCATTTTCAGTATCGAGGTTATCGATAAAATTCATCCTGATAGGTAATTCGGCGCCAAACAAATGGTAAACCGTATTTCCTAAAAATGCTTTAGGATATAAGTAAATGGCATTGACTACAGGAGATTCAAAAAGTATGTCATTAAATTTGAAGAGGATGCTATTTTCTTCCGGAATACAATTGAAATACCAATAGAAATCCTCTTTGTCTTTTAGAGCATTGGGGTTGTCCCATATTTCTGGGTCAAAAAATGGGGCTTGAATAAAAGGTGTTTGGCTTGCCTTAAAAAAGCCTTCTCTGAGTGATTCGCCCGCAACCATTTTTGGTTTTTGCCAGTTGTTGGTATCTAGTACAAAATCGGCTTTACTAAATACAGATTTTTTGATTTTATTGCCCAAGTACCAGTCTATAAAAAAACCGCGGGTGTATTGTTTTTCATAGTTTTCTTCTTCATTAGAGATGGCAAAATTGCTAATGTCTTTTCTCCTGAACCGCTGTTGTATTTCGTACAAAGACATGTCTGCATATACCGTAATATCTGCTTTGAACAACAAGCTCGCTGCTACACCAAAAACCAAAATGATACCTGAATCTATTTGATCGATGTTGTCTTGTATAGACTGCTTTTTTTTATGCTGGTAAAAATCGAGGATGCGCAAGCCTGATATTCGACCGAAAATATCGTTTTCTGGCACAAAGGTGCCCACCATATTTCTAATTTCTTTTTCTTCCTTAAGCAAATCTCTAGTTAGGCATATAGCACTAGGGGCAAGTCCCTCTTTGATCGCTTTTAGGTTTACGGACTCGTAAGTACCCGGATAGCATTCTATGCAAACCAAAGTTTTTTTTAAGCCGTTTTCGGCCACCTTGTTATTAATCTGGGCAATGATCGCTTCCCAACCCTCCCAGCAGCATAGTGTGTTTGCGCACACATTGATGTATGGGGCGTTAAGTATAGTTTCAGTCGAATTGAGGTTCATAGAAGGGCAGATATCAATTTAGCTCGTTAACATTGTAATGAATTTAATATAAATTTCAGTAAAAAAGCAAGATGTATAAAGGATAATCTGTAAACCTAAGTAACAAAATTATATGTAAGGTGTCAATTTTGTTTGAGTGAGAATTTTGATTTAGCCTTTTCAATGTGCTTGTTGTACATCATATTGCAAAAGCAGCTGTAGAGAAAAAGTGTTCTCAAAATTTCTTGAAAATCGAGAATGTATTGGGAATATACAATTTGAAGTGCACTGCTCAAGCATCCGCAATGCACACGGACGATAAAATTGGTGCATTTATAGTAGTTAGGTGACGCACAGTAGGTAACATGCGATGTGCGACATACAATGTGCGACGTGTGCTGACTCTATTCAAAAAAATTATTGGGAGGTCGGAAACAAACAGTCCTAAATAGTTCGGTATCGCACTCATTTTAAATAGATATACAATTAAAGGCGTATTTCAAAGCACAAAATATTAATCGAGGTGTCTAATTACGTACATATCAAAATTAAAGATTAACTTGGTTAAATGG
>CAKZMZ010000648.1 GCA_937129345.1 uncultured Thalassovita sp.
GAATATTATAAACTACGTTTTGAGATACCCGCCTTTGCCCGCCAACAATGGAGCGAAAATGGGGGAGATGTGAGATATACAAATAGCAGTGAAGAAGCCCAAAAAGCCACGGAGTACTACACCAATTTGTTGGCTACTGCCCATTTGATAGAAGACAAACTCAAACAATCATTTTTGCTAAAGCAGAAAGGCTTTAACAATGCTGATATCAAAAAAATGCAAGAGCAAGGTTTAACGGCAGAGTCATATAAACTATACAATTGGCAAGATTTGGTAGGTGCTGCCAAGGGCGATGAGAACAGCGCAGTATGGGAATTGCAAAAACTTTTAAGAAAACATGATCATGACATCCCCCAAGATGGTATATTTGATATAGAAACAGAAAACGCTCTAAAAGCATTGCAAAAGGAGCACGGTCACTATCCTTCGGGTATGGTTGAGAAAATTACACTACCAATTTTGATAAAAGACTGATAACTATGGCGAAAGACAACAACACTAGCAAGAATGCCAATGACGCTAAGATAGATGCCATTAAGCAATTGATTTTTGGCGAAAACATTGAGCAATACGATGAGGAGTTTAAAGCGATTAGAGATAATATTCACGCAGCACAGCAGCAAATGAACGAGCGCTTAGAAAACACTGCTGCCGAGCTAAAAAAACTGATCGAGACCATTCAAAACGAGCAAGACCAGAAACTTAACGAGCTAAAATCTCAAATGGATGAGGAAGTAAAAGACTTAAAAAACACCAAGTTAGACCGCCAACTCTTAGGCGATTTGCTGCAAGAGATAGGTGGGAAGATCAAGGAGTGAAGAATTGAAGAATAGTAATTTTTTCAAAAAGTATGCTAACTCATTTTACTGTTTATCTGTGGATTTGTAATAACTAAACACACGAATAAACCGATTGCCCTTTTTCATGCAAATTAAACCACGTTAAGCTATCATATTTTTTAGTATACGACTATTTTTTAATTCTACTAACACTATAGTAATATATTTAGCTAAATATTCCCCCTTTCTTAGTTACATTGCACTATGATTTACTTACATGAATGAAAGCATTACATAGTAATGAGAAATGGCTCGCATGGATTGACGAGCTTTCTGAAAACGACTATGTGATTATTGATAATTTTTTAGATGATGCCCTTTACAAGCACATCCGTTCCTTTTTTATAGAAAAGCTAGACTCATTTGAGCAAGCAGGCATTGGCGCACTTGACAGTCATCTCATCAAGAAAAGTATTAGGGGAGACTTGACCTATTGGTTAGACGCGAAACGCGACGAAGCACTCTCAGGTTTTTGGCAACTCCTACAAGAGACCATTCAGGTACTTAATCGCTACTGTTTTTTAAGTTTGTCTGGCTACGAATTCCATCTAGCTCACTATCCGGCGGGAGCACATTATGATCGGCACTTAGATCAATTTGATGGTAGGAACAACCGCATGATTTCTATAATCATTTACCTCAACGAAAACTGGCAACAAGGCGATGGTGGTGAACTAGAATTGCTCGATAAAAATGAGCGAGTATGTTATGTAGAACCCATGGCCAAGCGCTGCGTCTTGTTTAAAAGTGCAGAAGTACCCCACGGTGTACTTAAGGCCCATAAAAGCAGGTACAGTCTTACAGGTTGGTTGTTGTATTATCCTTCTGCACTTACTTCTATTTTTGGTTGAACGTTTGGTCAAAAATTTTTTACAAGAAAAAAAGGCCTGCAAATTATTTATTTAGCAGACCTCTTCTTAATTAAGTTTTATCGAGCTTTAGCTCTCATTGTAAATATGTGCATCCATCTGAGGGAAAGGTATTGAAATGCCTTCTTTGTCAAAGGTTTTCTTCACATTTTCGATCATGTCGAAATGCACGGCCCAGAAATCGCCACCGTTGGCCCAAACGCGAACCACAAAGTTTACAGAGCTATCGGCCAATTCTGCTACAGCCACAAAAGGAGCAGGATCTTTTAAGATGCGCTCATCGGCTGTAATTAGTTGGTTAAGAATGGCCTTGGCCTTATCGATATCATCGTTATAACCAATGCCAAAGGTGAAGTCTACCCTTCGTACAGGTTCTACTGTAATGTTGGTTATAGGACTGTTGGCAAGCGGTCCATTCGGTAATATGACGGTTTTTTTGTCTGGTGTTTTAAGTATGGTATGGAAAATTTGAATTTCATGCACCAAAGCGGTAAAACCTTGAGCTGTGATCACATCTCCTACCTTAAAAGGTTTGAGTAATAAAATGAGTACGCCACCTGCAAAGTTGGCCAAACTACCTTGCAATGCCAGGCCAACAGCCAAACCTGCTGCACCAAGTATCGCAACAAAAGATGTTGTTTCTATGCCCACCATAGAGGCTATGGCGATAATGAGGGCTACTTTTAGCAGGGCATTGGTAATGCTTTTTAGAAAAGGTACTAAAGAGGCATCCACTTCTCTTTTTACCAATGCTTTACCCAATGCATTTACTATGCTTTTGATAATCGAAAAGCCAATAATTAAAGTGATTATAGCTAGGGCCACCTTTGGCAAATATTCCATAGCCAGTTTAATGGCTTCCTCTGTGTACACTTGTGCTTGATCCATTTTAGTTCCAGTTATATTGATTGAATGTTGAATTTTCCATAAAAAAAGCAAAAAAGATGGACATAGCCTATAAAAAAGCGAGGCTTTTGTTGATAATTTTCTAAGCCTGATATTCAGTGGGAGAGTTTGTGGATGACACCTCCCAAATTATCTTTTGAGGCGCCTGTTACAGAAGCAAGACAGTTGTTTTGATTGCTCAGTCTCAGAACCCCCAAAAAGGCAAAAATAATTGCCTCTTTAAACTCAACTATCGTAGCTTCGGGTACTTTAAGGCTCAACCAAGGCATCTCTTCTTGCATGCACTTGATCAAATGCTGATGATAGGCCCCTCCACCAGTAATTAGCATTGAGGAGTTGTGAGGGAGCTCTTTTTTAAACTGAAGGCAAGTTTGGGCTATTTGAAAAGCAATGTGATGCACAAAAGTATGCGCCAAATCTTTTGGTTCTGCACTGTTTTTTTCAAGAATGGGAAGTACCTCTGCCAAGAACCACTCTTTGCCTAAAGATTTTGGCCCACTCATTTTAAAATAAGGCAGTTCGTTCAGTGCTTTCAAAAGTTCAGGGAGCAAATTTCCTGAAGCGGCCAACTGCCCTTTGTTGTCGTAAGGCATGCCTGCTAAACGGGCAATGTGGTTTAGGGCCATATTGCAAGCGCAGATATCATAAGCTTTTCTAATGCCTTGCTGTGCAGTAGATATATTGGCAATGCCTCCCAAGTTGAGGCAAAATTGATGTTCAGAAAAAAGTAGTTGGTCTCCTATGGGTACAAGTGGAGCGCCTTGGCCACCGAGCGCTACATCAGCAACCCTAAAATCATTGATTACCCTAAGCTCAGTTACTGCTGCTATGGCTGCACCATTGCCTATTTGAGCGGTAAAGCCATTATTACTTGTGGGCTGGTGAAAAATGGTATGCCCATGAGAGGCTATACAATCGGGTTTAATGGATGTATTCTGCAAAAAAGTATTGATTTGCTGCCCAATGTATCTGCCCAATGCCCAGTCGGTTTTTACATAATTTAAGGCTGATTCAGTTTCTACCGCGACCAGTTTCTCTTGCCACTCATTAGAGTAGGATATGGTGGAAGTTTTTAAAATTTTGTATTGCCATTGCTCACTTTCGTATGAGAATTGGCAGAGGGCTAGGTCGAGCCCGTCTAAAGAAGTGCCCGACATAACGCCTAGACTGTTATAAGACTGTGGATGCATATTGGTAAATACTATTGAATTAAGATGTAAACTGTTTTATGCAATTTTATTTTCGAGGGCAAACCTATAGTGATTGCTTTACAGGGTGTAAAATAAAACAAGAGAAAAGCCTATAAAAGCAAACATTTCTAGTAGCCCTGCGCCAATGTTTTTGTCCTTGGCTATTTCATGGTTGAGGTCTGACTGAGGTATGATCAACTTATCGAAAAAGAAGCGTACCACAATAAGAAGAATAAAAATAAGTGATGCATCAAAAGCTAGTAGGATTAAACTGTCTGTCCAGCCGATGAATGTACCCGATACCGCTTTCATGACGATGATTCCTATGGCGATGAGCCCCCCTGCGAAACCAAATGCAGCAGCCAAGTTGTTCTCCTCTATTTCTTTTTGCACAGAATAACTCACCAGTTTAACATATAAAAGGCTAAAAGCTACCATAACAATTTGCCCAATTGCAAAGAAAACTAGGGCCAAGGCAGGACCACCTCCTTCGCCCTGAACGGCACCCCCGATCACCAAGCCCGAAGCAATGTAAAAACCGCCTTGCACAACTCCGGCACTGTTGTTCTTCATTTTAACGATTTGTTCCACATTAGAAAATTGCGATAAAATCAGTCTGTCGTTGATGATGCGTGCGGCGTTTAGGCATACCACACCACCTAATGAATAAGCGGCAACAGCCGTTAAGTCTTGCCAAAGGCCTACGTGTGGGCCGCTCACTACACTCACAAAAATAATGGTGACACCCGCAAAATATCCTGTTAAGCTTACTGCTAAGGCCGCATTATCATTATGGGTCAATTCTCTGTTGATGTTATAAGGCGTTAACAGATCATTGATAAACTTGGCTATAAAAAAAACAATGGCATAAAGTACAATGATCAATGCAGAACTCAGTGCATGTTCTTGTGTCTCAAATATTTTCATAAACTAAAAATGAAGGGATAGAAAAAGCGCTATATATTACTTGTAAAAACCATCTTTAAACCTAAAAACTTATTTGTGCATCTTTAACTAATGCTGCCAAAAATTTCATTTACAGCACAGAGGCCTGAGTCTACGGCTTCAAGTAGCAAGGGCAACCTGCCATTGTCTACTCCTGCAAAAGCCAGGTTTTTGTGTTTTCTATTTATGTTGTGATCATTGAAAAGATAGCCCGGTACAGGTATGGGCATGGCATGCCCCATTGCCTTAATAAAAACTTTTTCTACCATAGGTACAAATTGCTCGGGCCTTAGCCCAAAATACCAACCGATTTTCTCTGCTGTTTGCAAGGCAATTTGCTGCCCTGTGCGATCGAGGTTGGCCAAGTTTTTTCTCTGCCATTCAGGGAAACAAAAATATGCGGTAAGCACCCTTTTATCGCCTTTTTGATGTTGTGCGTCAGAATCTATAAATCCCAAAAAAGCTTGGTTGTTCATGACCATTTCGTTTTGCCAGTGCCCTTCGGTCAAGCTGTTTTCTTTGAGAACATAGTTAACTACTAGCCAAGGCGCATATTTTATATTTTCAAAAGCGGGGTATTCTTCGGGGAAGATGTATTTTAAGGCATGTTTTTGCCCTGCGTAGATGACGTGCTTAGCTAAGATTTTCTTTACTTTTTGTTGTGATACATCTGCTACTAAAACTTCAAATCCTTTTTTTAAAGGTTTTATTTGCTTTACCAAATGCTTAAGTAGTATTTGGCTATTATCTATTTCTGTCGCTATTTTATTGGCAAAGTAAAAATTGCCTTGTGGCGGAGAAAATACCTCAATTTCGTTGGTTCTGTACGGTCGGTTGGCATAATAGTACATTCCCGCCAAAGCTGAGACCTGATGCGCCTCTCCGCTAAAATCATCGATCATTTGGTAGTCTATGGCGCGTACAAATCCTGGGCTTAGCGTTATATTTTTATTTAGATAAGAGAGGAAGTCTATTTGATTGAGTGCCCGCATATTTTTGGGAATGGCCCTAGAAGGTAGCATAAAATTACCGATGTGCTGATCCATAAAATCCAAGAACATTTTTACCTCTTCTCCCTCGGGTAAAACATCGCTTCTAAACGCACCTCCTGAAAAGCATTGAGATTCAAAGCTAGTATCTATTAAATATTGCTTATCTGTATATTCCCAAAGTTTGGTTTGGCCATTAAATTGGATGATGTTGAGTTTTTCAAAAAAATTGAGGCAGTCTTTACCGAAATAGTTGGGATAGACCAAATCGTAGTGAGCGCCTTGGCAAAATTGTAAACCTTGATACGTTTCACTGCCCGAAGAGCCTCCAATGCGGTCAGAAAGCTCGCATACCAGCAAATCTTTTGTTGGGGCATTTGCAGCTGCGCTAAGCCCCGCTATACCTGCGCCAACTACCAGTAATTCGGTTTTTTCGCTTTCTACCTCAGGCCAATTAAAACTATCGCGTACCAAGTGCCCTGTACGCATGTCTGAGTGTATCTTTAGCGAAAAGACTTCCTCTTCTTTTTTACCTTGAGGACCGCAAGCCAGAATAGGCAGTAGAGATAAAGAGGATAGTTTTACGAAGTTTCTGCGGTTCATACTGCTAAAAATTAAAGTAAGTATTTGGTAAGCCCTTCTTCTACTTTTCTCTCTATCTGATCAAGTTTAAAAAAACAATCTGTTTAGCTCGGGTTTTTCTATCTAAAAACTCATTAACCAATCTATAATGCCAAAGACCTTAAAAATGGTGGTGAGCATCATGATGATGAGCAATCTTTTGATCCAAACGCTGGCATTGTTAGACTTAACTGCAAATTTGGCAGAGATGAAAGACCCAACAGCCTGACCTACTGCTACCCATAAGCCAATTGGCCAATTTACTTGTTTGTTATAAATGAAAATACCAAGTACCGGTAAAGAGAAAAGCATAACGGTTAAAATTTTTACCGCATTGGCCTCTATCATGTTAAAATGGCTGGTAACATTTAAAGCTACCAACAAAAAAATACCGATACCCGCCTGAATAAAGCCCCCGTAAAAACCTATGGCTACAAACGCCACGTATTGGATCCAATGGTTTTTATCTTTAATAATGCTTGTGTTTATGTATTGTTGAGGCTTAAAGACCGTGATTAACAAGAGCAAAATCATTATACCGCCAATGATTAACTCCATAATCCTTTCGTTTACTTCAGCAGCAGTTACAGCACCTACCAAGGCACCCAATAATGCAGGTACGGTATAATGTAAACTGCGCTTAAATGGCAGCATATTGTTTTTATGAAAGGTGGCAGTGGCAATAAAACTCTGTGTTGTGGTACCGACTCGGTTGGTGCCATTGGCAACATCTGCGGGTAGGCCAGCAAAAATAAGTACTGTTAATGTAAATACGGAACCACTGCCCGCAAGTGTGTTAACTACGCCAGCAGCCCCTCCGGCCAGTAGCATTATTACGAAGTGATACCACTCTAATTCTGTCATTATAAAATTATCTGTGTAATAAAGACAAAACTACTTTTTTGTCTGTCTTTTTTGCAAGACTTACGGAGAATTCAGCCAAAAGGAAAGTCATTGCCAGACCTGCTACGTCATTTTGTCATAAATCTTTGAAAAGGCAACATAATTGGTGCATATTTGCCGGATTAAAAATCTAAAAATAGCAATGGGAAAGGACGAATCTACAGAAAAAAATACCACAGAAGAAAACAAGGAAACCACAGAAGAAACTGCACAGCAGAACAAAGCCGAGCAGGCTGAGGAACAGGAATCGAACGAGGAAGCAACAGCTAGTGAAGAAGCCACTTCTGAAGAACAAGAAACACAGGAAGAAGAACTTTCTCCACTACAAAAAGCAGAAATAGAATTGAAAGAAGCCAAAGACAAATATTTAAGGTTGTATTCTGAGTTTGAGAACTACAGGAGAAGGACGGCCAAAGAAAAAATTGAGTTTACTAAAACAGCCACAGAAAAGTTAGTGGTGGAATTACTTCCTGTTTTAGACGATTTTGAGAGGGCTAAGCAAACTTTTCCTGAAGCTGAAGAAAGCGAGGAGAAAGATCCTGTTAGAGAAGGTTTCGAAATAATCTATAACAAATTTAAGAAAACACTAGAAAAGCAGGGCGTTCAAGAAATAGAGAACCCAACAGGTAAAGAATTAGATACCAATTTGCACGAGGCCATTACGCAATTTCCAGCTCCAAAAGAAGAGCTAAAAGGCAAAATTGTTGACCAAGTGGAAAAAGGGTATTTGCTTGGAGACAAAGTAGTACGCTTTTCGAAAGTAGTGGTGGGCATTTAGCCAAGGCCACTAGCGTTAATTAGAAAATTTCACTATTCATTATGGGAACAAAAAGAGATTACTACGAGGTACTTGGGTTAAACAGGAATGCCGATGCTTCTGAAATAAAAAAGGCTTACAGAAAAATAGCCATTAAGTATCACCCTGATAAAAACCCAGGCGACAAAGAGGCTGAAGATAAGTTTAAAGAGGCGGCAGAAGCCTACGAAGTACTGAGTAATCCTCAAAAGAAACAACGTTACGATCAATTTGGGCACTCTGGAGTAGATGGCGGCGGCTTTGGTGGCGGTACTATGGCTATGGATGATATCTTCTCTAGTTTTGGAGATATCTTTAGCGACTTTTTTGGAGGTGCTAGAGGTGGTGGAAGAGGCCGCGGTGTAAAGCGTGGCAAAGACTTGAGAGTACGACTATCATTAAACTTGCAAGAGGTTGCAAATGGTGTAGAAAAAACAATCAAAGTACCCAGATACATTTCTTGTGATGTATGTGGAGGAAATGGTGCCAAAGGCGGAACTGCCCTAAAAACCTGTGGTACTTGTAACGGTTCTGGCCAAATTAGAAAAGTAGTAAATACCATGTTGGGTCAGATGGTTTCCACTAATACTTGTCCATCTTGCGAAGGTGAAGGCCAAATAGTTGATTCTAAATGTACCAATTGCCATGGCGAGGGTAGGGTACAAAAAGAAGAGGTCATTAATGTAAAAGTACCCGCAGGAGTTTCTGATGGTGTACAACTCTCTATGTCGGGCAAGGGTAACGTGCCAAGAAGAGGCGGCGTAGCAGGTGATTTGATCATCTTGGTAGAAGAGAAGGAAGATGAGAACTTGAAAAGAGATGGCTCAAATGTGCATTACGCTTTGTACATTAGTTTCATAGATGCGGTTTTGGGTACCGAAGTAGAAGTGCCAACCATTAATGGTAAGGTAAAGATTCCTATTTCGGCAGGTACGCAGAGTGGTAAAGTGTTGAGGTTGCGCGGCAAAGGCGTTAAGGAGTTGAATGGTTACGGAGTTGGCGATCAGCTGATCCACGTTAATGTTTGGACACCAACCACACTTTCTCACGAGGAGCGCAAAACAATGGAAGAATTACGAAACTCTCCCAACTTTGACCCCAAGCCTACAAAAAAGGAGAAATCTGGCTTTTTTGATAGAGTGAGAGAGTTTTTTGAGTAACATATAACATCCCATAAGCAAGCCTGCTCTTTATTTTTAAGGGCAGGCTTTTTTATTTTTTCAGGTAAAAAAAGTGAGTTTTCTTTTAAAAACTTACATGTGTACAGGTTGGCATCCACATGGAAACTTATTGAGTTTAAGCGCAATTGTAGTATTGTAAGAGCTGCTTTTTTAGGCAAAAAAGCGATATTTTTTAAATAAGAGTTATCGTTAATATATGTAATATTTAAGCGTTTTTGTATGTATCCTATTGTAAAAAATTAAAAATCAGCCTATTTTTAACATACAAACTTTAAGATTCTACAACTAACAAGCATTGCTTTTAATAGATAAAAAATTGAAACTATGAGCTTATTTAACATTCAATTAGCTTCCTTTACTTTTTTAGTAAGTATTTTATGGTGGGTATCTCCTACAAAAAATATCTGTAACCAAAATCCAGAAACTGAATTGGCCCGGCTAGAAGTGACTCAGCTAGAAGTAGCATCATTAGTAGGTTCTGTTTGGCAGTACGAAGATGACGACTTGCAATATGAGATAGAATTTACGGAAGGTGGGGCTTTGATTACCTCTCATCCGCATGATATTACTCCTGATAATGATACTTGGTCTCAAAAGGCAGAGTTTATTACCTTTAGCTATAACAACCAATTTTCTGTATACGAGGGCAAAATGGTGAGTGATGATTTAATAGTTGGAAAAGCCTCTAACAGAAGTTTTTCTTGGGAGTGGAAAGCTTATCGTATTTCGGAGAAGAAAAACGAAAAGCCTCAAGTTATGGCATCAAATAAGACATTCTAAATGTGTTAAAATTATAAAGCTGAACCGAGTCATTATTCTGACTCGGTTTTTTTATATCCTATTGAGCTTTCTGATATCGTTGTATTCAAAGTCGAAATCGATTTCGAAGCAGCTAACGAACTGTCTTTTCATTGCTGTTTTTAGTTTTCTAGGGTCTTCGCAGTAAAAAACAAAGGCACCGCCACCGCCTGCACCACAAAGCTTACCTCCTTTAGCGCCATTTAACCTAGCATAATCGTACATTTCGTCTAGCTCAGGAGTAGAACAGGCAGGGGCTAATTGCTTTTGTGCTTCCCAGTTTTGATGCATAATTTCTGCACAAGCATCAAAATCTTCTTTTAACAAAGTTTCTGAAAATTGCTTGCCATAAATGGCTAGTTTGTCTAGTGCATCTTTGCCAAAATCCTTTTCGTGATTTCTGTATACTTCCTCAACAGCAGTTTGTGCATTTCTAGAAATGCTTGTGTGGATCAGTAGGAGATTTTCCTTAAATTTCTCGAGTGTTTCTTTTGGAACAGTTTTGCCAATGGGTTTGGCGTAATCTTGCCCAAACTCAAAGCAATTGAACCCACCATACACAATAGAATATTGATCTTGCCTGCCAATGAACCACTGTAGTTCCTTATTTTCTAGGTTAAAAAGGTCTTCGCCGATTTGCTCGAGGTGCTTGCTCTCTACATTGTAGGTTTTGGCACTGATCATCTCTAATAATTTGGCAGCAGTAGATGTACTGAGACCGCTTCCTCTAGGATAACCCGAAAAATTAAACCTCCCGTTTTTATATTCTATAAGTGGCTTAATGGCAATGTTAGAAACAAACCCTTTCTTGCTATTCATAATGTAGGGCACGTCTGTCCAGCCTCCCGCAAAATCTATCCTTAATGGTGCCCTAAACGCATAATTTATTTTGTTGATGATATTGGTGGTAGATGTAGGTATCAACTCAGGAGGTACCGTCCTTTTCACAGAAACAGGCGTGACGTCGAGCTTATTGCACAAAGATATTTTTTCATCGTAAGCAGAATCGTCTTTATTAATGACAAAAATGTCTGGTTTGAGGTTGGTGAGTATATTCATAAAATCTACCTTGCCCTCCTCAAGTTGCTCACTATTTAAGGCGGCAAAGTCAACGTCATGCATGGCTGCTACCAAAAACAATCGGTTATATTCAGGATTAACTGGCCTACCGGGGCCTTTTAGCTGCTCAATTACCTTATCGCTGCCTACCCCTACAACAAGCAAGTCGCCCTGAGCTTTGCACTGATTGAAAAAAACAGCATGCCCTGACTGCAAAATATCGTAACAACCCGTGGCAAAAACTATTTTTTTGTCCGGGTTTTGGGACCGCAATTCCTGCAAGCCTCGCTCATCTAAGATTTTATCTTTGATGTTTTCCATTATAAAATGATTGATTTAGACATAGTCGATTTATACATAGTCTATTAAGACTTAGCCCTAAATTTCTTATCCAAAAAGAGAAAAAACAAACTTGCCAAAAGTAGCATCCTTTGTATTTTGTGCGAATCGGGCTTATTCATAGGTAGGGCAGAGGATTTTCCCGCCTTTTTTACCAGTTTTATTTGTCGGGAAAATATCGCCAATGAAATATTGTAGCCTTACTGAAAATATACCGTAAGAATCAACTACCTCAGGATTGCCGTTGCCTAAAACGTCATTTCCTCCCACACCATTTGGTCTAATCGTTTCAAAATATCGTTTGCCTATTCCGTCTATTTGAGCAACGTAAACTTCTGAAGAACCCACTCCATCAAGCATATCGGTATTGGTTAATCTTAAAACCCCATCTGCAACTAAAGCGAATTTGTTAGATAAACGCACTTGTATGCCCAGGCCGACAGGAAAAATAATAGCGGGTGAAGGAATTGGGCGGCCATCTGGTAGCCATTTTGAGGAATTGAGCCACCAATGGCCCTCACTGCCTATTAAGGGCACTTTGTGAGTTGGGTCCACCTTTGTTATGCCAATGCCGGCGGTAAAAAAAGGAGCTACTTTTTGATAGGGCATAGGCATGTATACCATGCCTAAGTAGGCATCATAATGGTTGGCTCTAAAAGCACGGTTTCTGTCAGGATGCACATCTTCAGCATAAATTCGATAAATGCCTGTACCCGCCTTTGCGTAAAAATTACCGTTTAACCTGTACCATACCTCACCATTTACGGCAGGTCTAATAAATCTCAGGTTAGGCCCAGAAATATCTCCAGAATATGAGGTTATCCCTGGACCTACAGATAAACTGACTTGTGCCGAAACTTTTTTTGAGTTTAGTGATAGAGTTAGAAACAGTATGAAAAAACACCTGCCTATATGCATGTAGATAGATTTTGTCTTCTACAATTTTAATTATATTATTTTGAAATATTAACAAATTATTAGGTAGAGGATGTCTATTGAATGGTGATATGTGCTCATTGGCTTAATTCGAAGATTTAAATAGTTAACATTTCTAAATAGGCTCTGGCAATCATAATAATCCCCTTGTTGAACATACTACTCAAGCATATGCCAAAGCTTTATAGACCACATAGCCCAATACTTCTCTAAAAACCCTAAATGTTTTAAATAAGGAATCTTCATTAGGGTAAATCACCTCCAAAAAACTGACTCCAAGCCTACCATCGCTCGTATAAAAGTCAGTACTAAAAGCATCTACTTTAAGGCCTACTTTTTTAAAACAGCTCTTTGCTCTGCGCATATGAAAAGCAGAAGTTACCAAAAGGTGTTCTTTTTCCGCCCATCCAACTTCTCCTAAAACCTCGGCTGATTTAAGAGCATTTTCACGTGTATTGAGTGAATTGCCTTCAACAATAATCAAAGAATCAGGGATGCCACATTGCAGTAAGATTTTTTTCATCTGAAGGGCTTCACTTGTTGCATTTTCCTCTTTAGAGAAAGTACCGCCGCTTACCAAAATATGCTTTACAATTCCTTTTTTTAGTAATTCGGCAGCGTGCAGTATCCTATCTGCACCTTGTTTGGTAAAAACGCGGTCTCTTGGGAGTTTATGGATATCCGTGACGCCTCCTAGCACAATGGCTGTTTGATAACTTTTGCTATATGTAGCAAACGGTTTGGCGGGTAGTTCCCAACTTTTCATTAAGAATGTAGAAAAGTAAGGGTTGCTAAATACAAAAAGCAGTACTACTCCTGTTACCAAAAACTGATTCTTTCTTTTTGTTTTTTTGCTGAAAATGGCGATAAATAGCAGAGCAAAAACCCAAGTAAGGGGCATGACCAGAAGGTAAACGGTCTTAGACAAAAAATAAAACATAGCTTAAAAAATTTCCCTTAAAACGATTGTTTGGGCAAATATTAAGTGAAATGTCCAAAATAAAAACCTGCTTTAAGGGAATTGCTACTGTGGCCATTATTGCCTATAAAAAGGAGGGCAAGGCATACTTCCTCCATTACCGCCCCTGTTGAGCTTAAATTGCAGTTTTACTGAAAAGATGCCATATACATCTTTTCTATCAGGATTGCCATTGCCAAATCTCGTAGCGCCATTGAGCCCTTCGGGTCTAATGCTTTCAAAATAATTGATGGCTTCTTGGTCGAGGTTGTTTACATCTATAATGGGTGTGGTGAGGCCATCTATTAAATCAGAATTTGTAAACCTGAGGCCTGCATCTGCAACAATGGCCAACTTTTCATTCAATCTAAATCTTACGCCCGCGCCAGTAGGGAAAATGGTAAATGCCCCGGGGATCCTCTCATTTTCTGTGTTCAATTCACGGGCATCTATAAACGTATTGCCATTGTCGGTGGGTACGGCATATTGTGGGGCGTTTGTACTTACCCCAATGCCTGCATAAGCAAAAGGCATGAGGCGCCACTCAGGTTTACCCGCCAGCATAAGCGAGGTGTAAACTTCAAAATTTGTTGCCTTAAAAGCGCGATTTCTCTCAGGGAAAACATCAGAGGCAAAAACTTGGTAAATACTTGCTCCTGATTTAAGGTACAAATGCCGGTGCATCTGATACCAAAGCTCTAGATTAAAGGCTGGCCTCATGTGCTCAAAGCGCTCACCCGATACATCTCCTGAGTAAGCGGCCACGCCAGGGCCAAACGATGCTGAAAACTGTGAATATGATTTTTGTGCAGAGAATAAAAAAACAACTGCAATGGCAAGAAAAAACCTTTGAGGTGTCATAGTTTCTGGTTGAATTTATCTTAAAGTGCTATAGTTGGTTACTCTTGGCTTGTTACGCACACTTTGGTAAAAATGTTTTGTAGGCTTCTTTGCCTAGCTTACTATAACAACCTTAGATTTTATGCCTTCGTGCAACTTCCTAAAAAGTATCTTAAGCTTCTGAGTATATCATTCGAAATAAATCATTAAAGAACATGCAATCTGACTTTTTTTTAATTAGTAAAGGAGAGATAAAAGTAAAGCACATACGGATGGCAAGCATTATATCTTTTTTAAGATGGAATGTCTTAAAAAATAAGTTCCAGTACTGATGAGGTAAAACTTATATTTTCATTCGTGGCAAAGGGCTTACATTAGCTGGGGCAAACAGCTTTTTTTGATACATAAAGTGTGCGGTAATGGCAATCATGGCGGCATTGTCAGTGCAAAACTGAAATTCTGGAATGAATGTGTCCCAACCTTTTTCCTGACCTAGAGTATGTAGCCTACTTCTTAAACTAGAGTTAGCAGAAACCCCACCGGCAATACCTATTTGGTCGATTTTGTAGGCTTCGGCTGCTTTTACCAGTTGCTCTAAAAGTATGTTTATGAGCGTGTGCTGCACAGATGCACAAATGTCGGGCAGGCGTTCTTTTATAAAATTTGGATTTTCTTTTACCTCATCTCTCAAAAAATACAAAATGGCTGTTTTTATGCCGCTAAATGAAAAGTTGAGTTCGCCAGGTGCCTTTACTTTAGGAAAAGAAAAAGCATGAGGGTCGCCTTCTCTGGCATATTTATCGATCAAAGGTCCTCCAGGGTAAGGCAGACCAAGAAGCTTGGCGGTTTTATCAAAGGCCTCTCCGACAGCATCATCTGTGGTCTGCCCGATTACCTCCATTTCTAGATGGCTTTTTACGAGTACCAACTGGGTATGTCCACCACTAACCGTTAGGCAGATAAAAGGAGATTTAGGAAAAGGTGCCTCAATAAAATGGGCCAAGATGTGTGCCTGCATATGGTTGACCTCTATGAGTGGGATGTTTAAGCCTAGAGCAAGACCTTTGGCAAAAGAGGTACCCACCAACAAGGCCCCTAAAAGCCCCGGCCCCCTTGTAAAAGCGACCGCATCCAAGTCTTTTTTGGTAATACCGGCTTTAGATAAGGCTTGGTCTACCACGGGCACAATATTTTTCTGATGTTCTCTAGAAGCAAGCTCGGGCACGACCCCGCCATAAGCTTCGTGAACCGACTGCCCTGCAATCATGTTGCTTTTTACCTGACCCTGTATTATAACTGAGGCCGAAGTTTCATCACACGAGGATTCTATAGCTAGTATAATGCTCATTTATAGTTTTTTTTAAAAGCTCTTTTTTTAGTGGGTCTTATAGCGAACCAAAACTCTAGAGCTTTTTCAAATGCTAAATATAGAATGATTTAGCAATCTAAAGAGTTTTCTTAGCAGCAATGTACTACTATGCAAAATAAAACAATCGACCTGATAACTCCATAGAAAGTAAAATAGCTATTTAAAAGTACAGAAGTTGCTACAATACCTCGTTTCTATGGTTTATATGAAAAGGATTAGAGACAATTTAGAATTTGCTCTTGTTTTTGCATAAAAAAAGTGTTTGTTAACAAACATCGGCATAATGTTATAAATGCTTCGTATAAACTCTAAGTGCAGTTTCATCTGACACAAAAGAGCAAGATATTCACCTACAAAAAGTAAATTTGCAGTTTCAATAAATGAAGTTTGGGAGAGCGTAGTAAAGATAACGGTACAAATATAAAAAGGGCAAAGCTGCTCAGGGCCATGCTAAGGCTGCTGAGTAGTTTTGTTTTTGCCATTCTCGTAGTGGGTATGGGTACGCTTATGTTTTTGCAATATCCTTTTATCCAGACCATTATTACCCAAGAAGCAGCCAATTTTTTATCTAATAAAACTGGTTACCAAACAAAAATTGGCAACGTAGCCATAGATTGGTTCGATATTATCCGCCTGCAAGATGTGCATGTAATGGATAGTGCAGACCATGAAATGATTTATTTAGAGGAATTGCTCATAGATTATCGATTTAAAACCATAATGCAAGATGGTGATATCTACTTAGATCAAGTGGTGCTAAGAAATGGGAAGGTAAGCTTGGTGAGGGATGCCACCCTAAACATGACAGGCTTTATCAATGGTATACAGCGTGCATTTAAGCCTAAAACCAAAAAAAAGAAAAAAAGAAAGCCTAAATTCCATATTGGTTATGGCAGTTTAGAGAATATGTCCTTCACCTACAACAAGCCCGAAGCATCGTTTTTCGAAGAAGGCATGTTTGACTATAATCATTTCGGGTTTCATGAAATCTATGGAGAGGTGAGTGATTTTAGGGTTTCTAGAGATACCATTGAACTACAGGCCCATCAATTGCACGCTACCGAGAACCGCACCCAAAAAAAGGTAAACGAGCTACATGCTAGGTTTAGGTTCACAAAAAAGAGAATGACTTTCGGAGATTTGTACGCCGTAGTGGGTAAAAGTATCCTTCGCGATTCCCTTGTTTTGGCTTACGACACGGTTGCCGACTTCAGTAACTTTAATCAGCAAGTAGAGATTTTGGCAGACATCAGAAACTCTATAGTGCATACAGAAGATTTGGGCATTTTTACGGAATACATGCAGGAGAAGAACGATGTTTACCAACTCACAGGAAAATTTAGGGGAAAAGTGAGCAACCTGCGCTTTTATGATATGGAGATGCGTTTCGGCAAAAGCAGTTTACTGTCAGGCGATGTAGCTTTTAGAGGCCTCCCCGCACTAGATGCCACGCTCATGAACCTCAATTTTGAGCAATCAAATGTAAATACAGCTGATCTACGACCTTATTTTTACGATGAGCAAAATAGGATTTTGCAAAAATTCGGTAGAGTCAAATTCCAAGGTAATTTTATCGGGTTCTATAATGATTTTGTGACCGATGGTACTTTTGAGACCGATTTAGGGTACTTAGAGACGGACATCAACTTAGAGACCATAAAGAATAACTACTCAGGCAAGATAAAGACCCAGGATTTTGACCTCGGTACCTTAACCGAACAAAGCGATGTAATCGGTAAAATAGATATGGAAGGTAAGATTCAGGGCAACGGCCTTGCACTTTCTAGAGCGCGATTCGACTTTAACGGAAGCGTAAATAGCATCGATATCTTCGACTACAAATACAAAAACGTCATTACGAACGGGCATTTTGAAGAAGGTCTATTTAGAGGAGAAATGAAAGTGAATGATCCCAACATCGATTTTTTTATCGATGGAGAGGTAAACATTAGGGATGAGACCTTTAACTTTTGGGCGGAAGTAAGCAATGCCTATCTAAAGAATTTGGGCATTACCCAAGACAGTGCCTATTTGCATACCAATGTAGATGCAAGATTTAATGGATTAGATTGGCAAACGGTAGCTGGTAGATTGGATTTTCTGGACAGTAGAGTGGGGTACAAAGAGCAAGGCATTACAGTAGAACAATTAGGTATTTTTACAGAGAAAGACAGCGTTACAGGTATTAGAGAGGCCAATATTGCCTCAGAACTTTTTTTGCTAGAAACGGTGGGCACTTTTGATTTACTAGATTTATACCCTGACGCGCTAAGGTACTTAAAGGAGTTTTCTGAGCATGTAGAGCTAGATAATATAGAAGAGGAAATCACTAAGATCGAACAGAAAAATAAAAAGGTACAGCAGAAAGAGGAACAAAACCCCGAGTCTGGCTACAAAAAATATTGGATGGATTTTGATTTAGAAATCTACGATATTAACAATGCAATCGCTTTGTTTGATGAGGCCATCTATCTTTCGCCAGATTCGAAACTTACCGGGAACCTCTCTTATGGCGATACTACAGAGTTGCTTTTAGGTTATAAGGCCGATACACTTAAATACCAGGATTATACATTTGTTGATGACAGTTTACTGTTGTTTACCGGCAGGTACAAAAAGAATGACTCAGATACGTTAGACTTTTTGTTCGAAAACCTGATTCTTTCAGAAAAGCAAGACTTACAAGGTTTAGAAGCTGAACAGTTGATGTTTACGGCTAATAAATTGAACAATAAAATACTTTTCAATTTAGGTGTAGAACATGAAATATCGCAAGATGAAGCAAACATAAACGGAAATATTGCTTTCTATCCCGGGCATTACGACATCAATCTAACCAATACTAACTTTTTGTTTTTGAACGAAAGGTGGATTCAAAACGGGTTGAACAAAATACAGTTTTATGAGGACAGCTTGGCCTTTAAAGATGTGAGCTTTGCCAATGACAAGCAGCTATTGTTGTTAGATGGCATTCTTTCAAAAGATGCCTCGGCCCAAATGAACGTTATTCTCAAAGATTTTAGCCTTGACATCCTCAACAATTACTCAAATAAGACATTGGCCGGTAGGCTCAATGCTGATGTAGGCATAAAAGATTTTTACGGCACACCCAAAGTGGTGAGTAATTTTTTAGTAGACAGCTTACAGGTAGATCAGTTTTACTTGGGCAAATTACAAAACCTATCGGTTTGGGATAATCTGCAAGAAAAGTTACAAATAGACGCCTCACTGAGTAGGCCTAGTTATTATTCTATAGATATCGATGGGGATTACGTACCGAATGCAAGCGATAAGGAAAAGTTAGACCTAGATGCAGTACTTTTAGAAGCCCCCTTATTTATCGCCGAACCGTTTTTAAAAGAAATTTTTACCGAGATAGATGGGGTTGCTACAGGTAAAGTACACATTTCTGGTTCGCCAACAAAACCGCTTTTTAATGGCTTTTTAGATTTGCAACAAGGCAACTTAAAAGTGAATTATCTCAATACCAGCTATACTTTTAGCGATACGCTTTTCTTTGAAGATGAACTTTTGAGCTTTAAAGATTTTAAAGTATCGGATCAAGAAGGGAACGATGGTATTTTGAACGGTGCCATTTTTCAAAACAAAGACAATGGGTATGCCATTGATTTAAAAGGCGAAATGCAAAACCTGAAAGTATTAGATACCAAAGAGAACAACAATGCACTTTACTACGGTACGGCCATTGGTGATGGTACAGTGCGGTTTTCAGGTCCTTTTAACGATTTGGCCATAAACATCCAAGCCGAGACCAATAAGGGTACTAAGATTTATATTCCTCTTGAAGGATCAGAAGATGTAGAAGAACAGGATTTTATCACTTTTACCAGTGAACTGCAAAAAGACAGCACTTTGCTAGATGCACAGCAAAATGGAGAATCTTTCGGACTCGAGTTTAATATGGATCTACAGATTACACCAGATGCATATTGCGAGATTATTTTTGATAAAAAAGCTGGAGATATTATTAGGGGAAATGCCGCGGGTAATCTCAGAATGGAGATAGACACCAAAGGAGAGTTTAAAATGTTTGGTGATGTTGAAATCGTAAGAGGTGCCTATAATTTTACACTTTTAAATGTAGTTGATAAAAAGTTTACGATCAATCCGGGCTCTTTGATCAAATGGACAGGCGATCCCTATCGCGGCCAAATGGATGTGAAAGCGACTTATACTCAGCGCGCCTCTCTTTCTCCAATTTTAGATGCAGACAGCAGTATTGTTAACCAGCCAGAAGTACGCAGGAGGTATCCGGTAGATGTTTTACTCAACTTAAAAGGAGAGTTGCTCCAACCCATTGTAGATTTTGATATCGATATTAGAAACTACCCAGCCACAGTGGTTGCAGGGGGCTTTACGCTTTCATTAGAAAGTTATGTGGCTGCTTTTGAGCAACGCATAGAAAACGATGAGCAGGAGTTGAACAGGCAAGTCTTTAGTTTAATTGTTTTGAGAAAGCTCTCTCCAGAAGACCGTTTTGCGGGAATTTCAGGCTCTGCGGCTACAGGAGTAAGTGAATTACTGGCAAACCAACTCAGTTACTGGATCTCGCAAGTGGATGAGAACCTAGAAATCGATTTAGACTTGGGAGGACTGGACGCAGAGGCGCTGAACGCTTTTCAGTTAAGGTTATCTTACAATTTTTTTGATGGGCGGCTACGGGTTACACGCGCAGGCGAATTCACAAACCAACAAAACCAAGCAGACGCTTCTAGTATTTTGGGAGATATTACCGTTGAATATTTGCTGACTCCTGCAGGAAACTTAAGGCTAAGGATGTATAGGAAAAGTAATGATAATTCATTTAACACAGGTATAGAAAACAACTCTACTGCGGGTGTTAGCATCATGCATACCAAAAGTTTTGACCGTCTTTTTAAGAAAAAGAAGAAAGAGAAAAAAGAGAAACAAAAAGAGTTACCTCCCAAAGAACAAAAGCTTAAAGAAGTGGCCACTAGAGAGAAAGACAGTCCAGAAGAATAAGGTTATGAAGTAAAGAAAAAGTATAGCCCACAATCCAAAATTGTGGGCTGCTTTTTTTAGCCTATTACTATAAAAGTCTTCATTCGTAAAGCCTGGTTATGGTATGCAAGTTTCTTCACTCGATTTTAAATCGATAAGGTAGTAAGGCTTGGGGGCCTTCCATAGCCTGTATAAATCTGACTTGTTCCAATACAGGTTTTAGCAAAGGATCTTGTTCTGGAGCAAATAAATAACCTACTTTCTCTATTGGCTTGTTTAAAAGATCAGATAAGAAATCTTTCTTCTCAGGATAATAGCGTACCATATAGTCATTTTCTACCCCTGCACTTGTGGCTGCAATTTCTATGGCATCTTCCAAATCGCCCAGTACGTCTACTAATCCGTTCTCTACTGCAGCGTTACCTGTCCATACTCTTCCGGATGCCAAGCTTTCGAGGCTATCTACGGGCATATTTCTGCCTTCTGCGGCTTTGCTTACAAAGGTTTTGTAACCCCTGTCTACGTTGGTTTGTAAGTATTCTCTTTCTGCTTGTGTAAAGTCATCAGTCGGGCTGCCTAGATTAGAAAGTTTCCCTGTTGAGACCGATTCAAAGTGCAGTCCTAATTTATTGTTGAGCAAGTCTTCTGCATTAAACAAAAGGCTAAAAATACCAATTGATCCTGTAATTGTATTAGGGTAAGCCACAATAGTATCTGCGGCCATGGCCATGTAATATCCACCTGATGCGGCCAAATCAGACATTGAGGCAATCACAGGTTTTTCTTGTGCTGCAAGTTTAACCTCGCGCCACATTACATCAGACGCAAGGGCGCTGCCTCCTGGAGAATTGATCCTTAAAACAATGGCCTTTATAGACTCATTATTTCTTGCCTTTCTGATTTCATCCGCTATTTTATTTCCACCGAGAAAGCCACTGCCACCGTTACCAGAAATAATTTGCCCCTCACCAACTATTACAGCTACCTTGTTGCGAGAAAACTCTTGCCTGTTTAACCTTGGCGCTTTTTTGTATTGGCCATAAGTAAGTAAGCTCAATTTTTCATCTTTGGCTACGCCAGAACTTTCCTTCAGTTTATCAACAACTTGATCGAAATACAGCGTATCATCTACTAGTTTAAACCCAACGGCGTCTTCAGGGCTTCTTACCAGTGCATTATCAGAAATGCTTTTTAAGTCCTCAAAAGCAATACCCCTAGAGGCTTCTATAGATGAAAGATAATGCTCGTGTAAATCACTGAGATAGGCCTTGATTTGCTCGCGGTTTTCTTCGCTCATATCGTTCCTGAGAAATGGCTCTACGGCACTTTTGTATTCTCCTACTCTAAATACCTCAGGCTCAATTCCGAGATTGTTCAAGAACTCTTTTAAGTAGATAATTTCAGTGCCTAGGCCATCAAAAATCATTATACCTTCAGGTGCTAGATATATATGATCAGCTACAGAGGCCAAGTAATAAGCGCCTTCAGTATAAATTTCACCATAGGCAATAATGAACTTGCCGCTATCTTTAAATTCAACAAGGGCATTTCTGATTTCTTCTAGGGTGGCAAAGCCTTGGGAGATAAGGCCTACTTCTAGATAAATACCTTTTATATTCGGATCCAGTTTGGCATTATCAATTTCTCCTAGTAAGTCTATGAGGCCCATAGGGGCTGCACCCACACCCGGAAATCCTTCTAGTTCTTGAAAAGGGTTTTCTTCTGTTATTTTCTCCTGTATAGGCCTGTCTAATGTCAGTTTTAAAACAGAATTGGTAGGTACCTCTGTAGCATCTTGGCTGCCGCTAGATACCAAACCGATTATAAGTGCAGAGGTAAAGAAGAAGAGAATTATAAAAACGAAAAGGCCTACTACCGTGGCCAACACATTTCCTAAAAAGCGCATTGTATTAAGTTTTTAATAAAATTTTTAGATTAGTTTATATTACTTAGTAATATAGAAGAAAATTAAAGTATAGCCGTTTGTTAGTCGCAAAACAGATATAAAAATTACTTGCTAAATAACTTAATAAAGCTTAAAAACATCAATTTGTGGTAAGCAATTATCTTTTTAATTCTTTTTAAATTGAACCTTAGAGGCAGATTTTCGTCTATTATGCCTATTGGTGATTTTTTTACCGCTGTTTGAGCGGATGTGATATTACAAAACCCATATAGTTTTTAGCTTAAATTTTTGGTTTATGTCTCCCTTAAGATACTTTTTACTGTTCTTTTTGTTCATATCATTTAATATTAGTGCTCAAAGACCTGCTTGGGTAGAATACGAAGAGCGCAATAGCATGTATCCGAAATCTGAGTATGTAATGGGTTTCAATTCTGAAAGAGGAGTATCGCCCTATACTGCAGACGATGTGCAGGAAGAACTATTAGAGTATGCTCGTATTAAATTGGTAGAGTCTATCAACGTAACAATAAAAAGTATTGGCACGCTTAATATCACCAATGTAAACCAACAGACGCATGAGTATTTTAAGAAAACGAGTGCCTCTTATTCAAAGGTTAATCTAACAGGCCTGCAAACCGAGACCTATTACGACAAAAGGAAGAAGGAAGCCTTTGCCATTGCTTATGCCCATAAACCCACCCTTATTACTTCTTATGTAAATCAAATAAACAAGCACCAAGAAGCTATTGACAGAAAGGTGCAAACGGCTTTTTCTTTTTATGAGAAGGGCGATAACCAAAACGCCCTAAAGCATTATTTTGAAACCTTGCCACTCTTTAGAGAAGTAGAAGAGGCTTACACCTTGATCATCGCATTGTCAGGTGGCACGCTTGCCGAGATAGAACCTGCTATAGAAAAGGTAAACTCTTACAAGTTTACGGTAAACGATGCCATTGCAGAAATACAAAAAAGCGACGACTTAGAAATGGGAGACTTGGCATACATGCTTGCCAAAGGCTACCAATTGCAAACCAAAAAGCCGAAAAGGCCTATAAGGCTGGCCAATTTTACCTATCAAGACTCTAAAATGACCAGCCAGTTTTCGAAAAGATGGGGGCTTTTATTTGAAAAAATGTTGGTAGACGTGGCAGATTATCCTATTACTACTGTACCTAGCGATAATTATTATGCCAACATCAATCCATTTAAGGAGGAAAAAGAAAACTTAGGGGGACCGCTTTATGTAATTACTGGTACTTTTTGGGAAGAGGGTGGAAAATTAAGGATCATTTCAATTTTAAGAGAAATTGAAACAGGCAAAGCACTTGCCAGTATGGAGGGCACCATGCTTTTGGCAAAACTTACCGCTAAAAATATACCCGTAAAGCCCGACAATTACGAAGAGGCCATATCTGAGTTAAAGGTTTTCGCTAAAGACGATGTTTCTGGTGGTGAGCTTTTGGTTGAATCGTGGACCAACCACGGCGACGAAAACCTGATTTATACAGAAGGAGAGACCATGAAAGTATATGTAAAGGTGAATAAGCCTTGTTATATACGTTTTATATACCATGCAGCAGATGGCAGTAAGGTGCTGTTGCTAGACAATTATTATATAGACGCTTCCAATGTAAATAAGGTGTACCAAATACCTGAGGAGTTTGAGTGTACGGCTCCTTTTGGAGTAGAAACACTACAGATCAATGCGCAAACGGCAAAATTTACTCCATTAAATGTGCGCAAAGAATATGGATATGCGTTTATTACTGATAATTTAGAAGAGGTGATTGCCAAGACCAGAGGGTTTAAGAAAAAAGAAAAGGTGATGCTGGCAGAAAAAAGGTTGATGATCACTACTATGAAGTAAGCTAACTTGTAAATCATTATTTGAAATAATCATCGAAAAAAACACTATTGTAACTATGATGAGACAAATCTACAACAGGCTCACAGCGTACACATTCATCTTATTGGTTGCCTTTATCTCGACCCAATGTAGCGCACAGCACAGAAGGTACAGAAAAAATGCGGAGAAAGCCTTTGAACAAAGGCGTTTTGACGAAGCAGTGATCAATGCTGTTAATTCTCTTTACGATAAACCCGAAAAAAATAGCAAGGCGCAAGAAGTATTAGATTTGGCTTATCCAAGGTTTTTGCGCTCTTATGAAGCACAAATAGACCAATTAAAAGCCTCATCTGAAACGTATACAAGCGAGCAAACAGTAGCACAGAGAAGAGAAATCGTTAAGCGATACGACACCTTGATCACGTACACCAACGACCTTAGAAACCTACCGCCTTCTGCTTTTCAAGTAAAAAGGGGCAGCGATTTGGCATTTGAATACAGGGATTATACAGATGACTTGATGGAAGCCAAAAGAAGGCTAGAGATGGGCATGGAAGACGCCGCAGAGTCTCACTATCAAAATGCATTGAGCCTTATGGCCGCAGGTGGTATAGAGAATAATAAAGCTGCTGCCAAGGAATTTAAAAGGGCCATGAGCTATGTAGATAATTACAGAGATTGCGCTCAAAAATACGAAGAGGCCAGAAAAGCTGGAACTACGAGGGTGGCCATTATCCCTTTTCAGAACAAAAGCGGTATTCGTCAGTATGGCGCAGTTGGAGAGTTTATCACAGACCAAGTGATCTCTAAGCTTTTTGACGATGAGCAAGCCATGGAGTTTTTAGAAATCATTGACCGTGAGCAGTTAGAGTTGGTCATAAAAGAACAAAAACTCGGTGCCTCCGGCCTTATCGATGACAACACCCTTGTAGAGTTAGGAAAGATTTTAGGTGTACAAGAAATCCTTACGGGCAGAATCACGCAAATTCTTTCTGATGCTCCTCAAGTAACTCGTGAGAACCAGCAGGCCAAAAGAACTATTTCTGTAAAAGTAGGAGAAAAGAAAAATGCAGACGGTAAAACCATTCCAGTTATGCAGGATAAGGAAGTGGCAGCCTATGTAACACTTTCTAAAAAAACGGCTAGTGCACGCATGAGCGGTTCTTATAAAATATTAGATGTGCAAACAGCTAGGTTGCTAGAGACAGAGTCTTTTAGCGAGCAATATCGATTCAGCCATGAGTGGGGTACTTTTAGAGGTGATGAAAGGGCCCTCAACAACAACCAAAAGAGAATGGTACAGCTTAGAGAAGAAAATCCCCTGAGCGATGGAGAGCGCATTAACTTTGTTGCAAGAAAATTGGCCGACTCATTGGCAGGTAGGTTAAAGTCCTATACTCAATGATAAGTTTGCTTTCATTTTTATCTGATGATGTTTTTAAACAATATTAATGTTAGTTTGCGATTGTTTACTCAACATAACCCTTTGTAATACGTATCTGAAACTGTACAAAATATGACAACTATGAAGTGGTTATTTACTTGTTTTTTGCTTTGCTTATCATCGGTGGTATTTGCGCAGAAACCCGATTGGACCGATTATTACCAAAGAGAGTCGCAATACCCAGAGAATATGTTCTTAACTGGTTTTGCTTCACAAGGAAATGTCGCTCAAAACAATCCAGAGCTTTTTGATGTGCTCACAGAGGTGGCGCGTAAGCAACTGATAGAGTCTATACAAGTTAAAATCAAAAGTATAGCTGAGCTCAATATTCAAAATGTGAATACCAACACAAATGAAGAATTTAAGCTCACAAGTGTTTCTTTGGCTGAGGCGAATATCGTGGGCCTACAGTTTGAGACCTATTATGATAGGAAAAATAAGGAAGCCTACGCTTTTGCATATGCCAGAAGAAATGAGGTGATTACCTACTACGAGAATCTTATCAAATCTAACCTCGATAAAATTGAGCAATATCAAAACGAGGCGGCCCAAGCAATTGATGTAGGAAATAATAGAGAGGCCCTAAAGGCATTATTTTCTTGCAACAATCTTTTTAGAGAGTTAGAGGAATCTCGCTTGATTTTAACGGCCTTGGGCATTACGAGCACATCTTCTTTAAAAACCGCAGAAGCTAACCAGAAAAAGCTAGAAGTTAAAAGCAGTGTAGAAAGCTTATTGTCTAGCAAGCAGCTGACCATGCAGGATGTTGGATACTATTTGGCTTACGGTCTGTCTTTACAAACAGGTAAAATAGAGGGAGGTGTGCAATTACAAGCTGTCACTTACAGAGATACTGAGCTAGTAAGTGACCTTTCCGTTGCTTTTACGCCAGTTCTTGAAAACAACTTAGTAAATGTGGCTTCTTATAAAGTTGCTGAAAATACCGGTGAATTAGAACTGAAAGGAACTTATTGGGAAGAAAACGACGGCCTAAAAATCATTTACAATCTAAATGAATCGGGCAAGACAACAGCGAGTATGGAGGCGAATTTACCTTATGAATGGGTCGAGGCAAATAATCTAGAATACATCCCCAAAAACATTAAAAAAGCAAATTTGCTTGATATGCTTGAGTTAAAAGCGGTCAACCCTAATATATCTGCAAAGGTGAATCAAGATCTAGATGAGCCCCTAAATATACGGGTGGATTTCTTGGGCAATAGTGATGAAAACGTAATTGCCAATCTCCCGATTAAATTTTCTTTTTTGGGACAGACTACTTGTAGAATTCTTCGATTCATTCC
>CAKZMZ010000649.1 GCA_937129345.1 uncultured Thalassovita sp.
CGCATGGCAACATGCCATGTACCTATCTTGAAAAAGTCTTGGGACTTTGATAGATGGAGCGCATCATTTTGGGCGAAAGAAGACGCTGCCTATATCAGAAAAAAAATTCTGTATCGATAGAAGAATCGATAAATTCATCTTCATGAAGGGCAAGAAATAAAAAAAGCGTGGAACGGGGCCAATGTTTCACACTATGAAGAATTAGGGATGTGTTAAAAGGAAAAGTATACTCTGAATTCTGCCTCCTACCCTTCGCATTTACCCACCGCTGCAAAAGTGCTCAATTAGCACCTCTCATTTTAAAAAAAGCAAATTCTTATTTGATAAACACTTTGTGGACCCAAGCTTTATCTCTATTGCTAAATCTCAAAATGTAAAGTCCGCTTATTCCCAGATCTATACTAGTGTGATAAGCATTTACCTCTATGCTTTTATTTTCTACCAATTGCCCTAAACTATTGACTACTTCTAACTGACCATTTTCAACATATACTGGAAAATTAAGTTGTATAGCTTGTTGTTGAACTGAAATAGACATTATTGCATCTTGATCTGTATTTAAATAAAACTGTGCCATTACATTGGTGTAGTCAAAAGTCCCATCTAGATCTATTTGCTTTATACGGTAATAAGCCTTACCTAAAACTGGAGCGCTATCATAGAAAACATAATTATTTACTTCATCAGAGTCTCCTGCCGCACTAACGCTACCAATGGGAGAAAAATCAAATCCATTCGCTGAACGCTGTATAACAAATGTTGCACTGTTTTCTTCTGAAGCTGTTGACCAAATTACTTCCACGGCTTTATGCTCATAATTGGCTTTAGTGTAGTAAGCAATAAACGCGACAGGCAAAAGGGTTATACAATTACATTGAGAAGTACCTGTTGGCGCTGGAGTGCTGCTTGGATCATCGGTATCACAAATATCTACTCCACCTGAAAATACACTGGAATCATTTAGAACTAAATTACTGAATTTGATACCTTCGCATCCTGATGTACTACCTCTACCAACAATAGTATTAGGACTATTTGCTGAAAGAGTGCCGCCAACATCTACCCCTGCTCCATCTAAGTTTAAGTTCCCGCTACCGTTGATATTCAAGTTACCACCAACAATCATATTGCTGCTTAAATTAATCTCGGTACCATTGTTTATAATAACATTACCTGTTATTTCTACTATATCCGAAGTATTGAAGACATTAAATTCACCATCATTTAAATTAAGGTTTGTCGACTGAAAATCTCCGTAGTTATTAAATATACTACCAGAGTTTATATTTAAACCCGTCAAAGACACGGCACCATAATTATTTATAGTACCATTATTAAAATTTAGATTTCCGGTAAACTCAACATCCTCTGAAATACAAAGAACAGAGTTATTATTATTTAAATTAATATTACCACTATAAGTACCGCTGCCAGTCAAGCATACGGTTTCGTTTTCGACAGTTATACCTGAAGTACCCGGCGCAGAAAATGTTCTATCACAAGAACCACATTGCCCAAAAAGATTAGAGAAGGTAAATAGTAATAGCAGCTGAATCAGCGTTAATAGTAGTTTGCACATTGTTTTTGGTAGTTAGTTTAGATGATTTTATAATGCTTCTGTTTAATTGAAATTATACAGATGCATTGCTATTGGCATATTTAGTCTTATAAATGGAACAAAAAATATAATAAGCGCTGCCATTTTGAATAAGTAATATCTTTAAAGTCATTGTGATGGGATTACCCTCTTATGCAAGAATCGGATAACTCAAGTAAATCGCTCATGTTGCTGATTGTATGAGTATGATAGACCCGTGGCTTCAGTCTTAGAGCCAAAAACCTCTGAAGCAGTACACAAGTTAAGTTCCACTGTATGGAGTTTGGAACATTCACTTATTATCTTTCCAAATTGGATACTAAATTGTCCAAGCTTTTGCGTATGTTCAGTACTTTTTATCCATTTAGTTCTTTAAGGAGGCATTTAGTTTTTAGTGGGAATCCCAAATCAAGGAATCCTTTAATGCCTCTACGGTTGTTTTTATTTACTATTATACATACTCATATCACATTGAGAGAGATTTTAAGAATGTATGCCCCAGATAGTGCTTTGTGCCCCGTTATTCTGATACGGTCAACTAGGGAGAGTATATCTTCCGTAGCATACCATCTAAGATGTGTCCAAAGTTGGTATTCGAACATTGTTATGTCCTTTGTTTTTTATCAGGATTCACTGTAAGTAGTCTTAGTATGATCAGGCACCAACGGACAATAACCCTGCTCTCGATAGGACTGCTTATTGTTAATCAATGCTTTATTCAGTACTGGCTTTTCAGGAAACAGTATGATTCTGAGAGGTTGAATATTTCTGGGAGGCAACGCATGCTCAGTCAACGCATTACGGTGGAGATGTACCGACTAGGACAAAACGATGAGGCCTATCAGAGATTGTCCGAGTATTTTGACCAATGGAATATAGCCCATAGAAAACTACTAAAGGAGGATACTGGTATTGGCCCGGGTTCAAATACTCACTTGAAAGCTCTCAATATTATAAAGGGTCTATCGCCAAACATCATGTTTATCGGCAGGGCATTGGAGAGATACTCAAAGGAAGATAAGCTGCCTGAGATGGCTTCTATTTATCACAATCAGCAACTCTTTCTACAAGGTATGGAAAAAGCCGTAAAGCTATTAGAGGAGAGCTCAAGTACAAAACTGAGTTTCATAATCCTCATCGAACTTATACTGGCCGCGTTTTCTATTTCGATCATCTTTCTAGAATTGACCTACGTACGGATGCCAACATTCAAGGAACTACAACGCAAAATAGAGGCTCTAAAGCTTTCTGAACGTAGACTGGCACTGATTACAGAAAACTTCCCAAGGGGGGCAGTAACCCTTCTCGACAAAGAGCTTAAAGTAGTCTATACAAACGGGTTAGGCTATAAGGATACGGAAATCCCCCCGATTTATGGAAGGGCAGGAAAATCATGGAGGTACTGAGCGAAAAGAACGGCAAAAAGCTCGAAGAACACCTACCCTTGGCCATGCGTGACCTAGGGGCAGAATACCGTTCCAGTTTTGTAGGAAGGGAGTACCTGAATATCTTAAGGCCACTGAAGAACGATGATGGCAAATTAGAAAATCTAGTCATGGTAACCATAGATATCACTGAACAGATGGCAATCGAGAGAGAACTTGAAAAAGGTGCTGTAAGACTGGAACGTATATCATGGATACATTCCCACAAGATACGTGGCCCCCTTTCATCCATCATGGGCCTGATGACGCTCCTCAAGGAAGAAAAGCAAGAAGAAGAACGAAAAAAGTATCTCGGATTCATGGAAATTTCATGCAAGCAACTCGATGATGCAATCACGAAGATTACAAATGAAGGTTTCTAAAAGGCATCTCTGATGGAATCCCGGATGCCTCACTCCTCCAGTTTTTTGATATCTTCCTTGGATGGTAACTCCTCGGGTACGATACCCTTCTCCATTAAGGCATCTCGGATCTGGGCGTGGTTGCCCTTGTTTTCCTCTTTGATCTCTTCTGCATCTTTCATAGCCTTGCTCACCGTATTATGATGGGTCATGTGCGTAGCCAGGTCACGCGCTTTGATCAATACTGTCTCCAAAAAATTATCCTCTACGATCTTTCCGTTCATAAATACCCGCTTTCCTTCAGCGTCGATTTCAACATAATGTTTATCTTCCAGACCCACTTCATAAAGTGTATGCTTAAATTTTTGTTTGGTCAGTTCCAATTCTGAAAAGGCCGCAAAGCGCTTATTTTCTTTAAGCTTATTCAAAGTTTCCTCGCATTGTATGAAATACCTTCGTGCCTGCTTACCTTTGTTGTTCCGCTCCATCATGGCCACTTCTTTGGCCGCCGAAAGTGTAAGGTGGTATTCATTGGTCTTGGAACGTTTCATAATTTTATGAAACGTAAAGTATTCCTTGCCTTCAATCAGATCACACTCCTGTATCCGCTTCTTAATCCAATCGGCAAAGCGCTGCTTGCTTTCCAAAAACTCCCATAATTCTCGAGCATCGACCAAATTACCTTGGTATATTTTTATCAGTTCCATAGTAAATTATTTCTTTAGATATTCCATTATCACTTGCTTGATCTCGCCATCCCTGAGCTTACCAATTTTCCATTCCTCCATCTTGGCAAAAAGCTCTTCTGTTTCCAATTGATAATCCCGAGCTTTAGAAGTTTTTTTCTTCGGCTGCTTGGCAGAAGGTTTCTTCATTAATTCTGAGTGCGCCCTGTGTATAGATTTTTTTCCTTCTACCACTTCTTGCAAGAGATCTTGATTGCCAGAGTCGTGTATTTTTTTATACTTGGCCACATTGCGCCTACTCACTTTTGCAATGTCCGAAGCCTCTTTTAGACGATCTATCTTTTGCACTTTTTCACCTTTGTGCAAATTTGCACTAAGGTCTTTTCCACGTTTTTTATTTTCCAATCCTATCTTTTCTAAAAAGGAAGTTAGCTTTAGCGCAATCTCGATCCTCTCGGCATCACCTAGGTTTCTTCTACCCAATTGGTTGCGTAGCATCCAGATCCTGGCCTCGTCTTGGTTGGCAAAAGCCATCTCTTGAATGGGCACTGTTTTAATACCCAATTCTTTGGCCATATTCAAACGATGGTGCCCATCCACTACTACCAAATCATTGCCTCTTGTATAAACTACCAAGGCATCACGAATGCCCTCGTCTAAGATAGAGGCCCTCAGCTGCTCCCGTTCTTCGGGGGTCTGCTTCCTGATCAATGTCCTGTAAACGTCATCAATCTGAAGCTCAGATACCTCTATAAAATTCTTCCTTTTCTCTTTTTGTTTTTTGGTGAGGTTCTTTAGGTCACTCCCTTTTTTCTTATCCTCTAGCGCCGACTGCGCCATTTTGTTCAAATCCATCATACCAATCGAATTTCTTTTAACAATTCATTGAATAAGTATACGAACTCGTCATCTTCTCCCTTTTCGCAAATTGGTTTGGCCAAGCTCATTTCCCTATGGTAGCGCACCAAATTAGAAAGCGCATTCTTTAATACTTTCATTCCAAACTGCCCATCCAGATCTTTGATGATCTTATGCTCATTGGTCCTAGTTTTTTGATTGATGATGCCCAATGCCAAGAATGGTTTGCCCTCCTCGCTCCTTGCTTCTGCAATCTCTGGCAAGGAAACCAAAGTGGTCATGGTAGACTGAACAGCGGGCTTGGTCGCTTGGATAGGAATGATGCAAATCTCAGAAACCGAAAGAATGGTATTAGTGGCTTGTCCATCAGAAAAACTACCCTGCGTATCGATCAATATCACATCGTACTCCCTAGATTTCTTTTCTATCAATCTCAAAAAATCTCGAATGGGTGTATGGCTCTCATCAAAGTTGAAAGGTACTACATCGAAATTAAGTGCATCCGCTTCCTCCTCGGACATCTTGGCAACAGTAGCTTGCGAGTCCGTATCCACAACAAGTACCTTTAAATCGGTCCAAGTCGCTAAGGCAGATGAAAACAAGATGGTCATGGTAGACTTGCCTACTCCGCCCTTTCGGTTCACAAAAGAAATTACCCTAGCAGTAGGCTTGCTCATCAAGTGCTGTAAATCTACCCCGAGTATTTCGGCAATCTCTTGCATGCGGTTCATAGACAAGCTCGTGGTGCCTGACTCGATATTGGCGTACTGTACACGGGAAATGCCCAATGTATTGCCCATATCGGTCTGGGTCAGCTTCTTACTTTCCCGTAAATTCTTGATATTTTTTAATATGTATTCCATTAACTTAAATATGTAAAATAATTCTTTACATATTTAAGTATTTCTATAAGGAATAAGAAAGAAAAGATAAGTTTTATTTACCAAATAGGCTAAAAAGATATGCCTGTAGCCTATTTCAAGGTCAAGACATACTTTAGCTCACCAAATTGCGTCCTACCCTCTTTTATATTAGATATCAGGTTCAGCTTTTGTGCTATGTTCAAGGCCTTTTCTATGGTGGGCTTGATCCTCCCTTGATTGCCATTTTTCTTATGCTTGTCCAACCTCATGATATTGATTAAGGTGGGATAACTGTACTCCACCACATTGCTCTTAGAGCAATGAATGGCTTGATATAGGCACTTAATGAATAATTCTATGCCAACGTTAGGTCTTCCTACAGAAACGCTCCTAAGGCGCTTATTCAGGTCAGCAGGGATATTGAAATAAGTATTGTTCTTGTTGTATTGAAAATCGAAGAAACAAGAATCTACGGTTACCTTGAGCACCTTGCTTCCCTCCTTCTCAAAATCCAAGAACTCGTGGATTTCTACCAACTTCTTTACCATGAAACCCCGGCCGGTATCGCGGCGATTGGCATCGTAACGGGTCACAGGAATCAGGAACTCCTTGTGATGTAGATTTTGAAGGGCCTTTCTTACAAGATCCCTATGCTTTTTGCCCACATTTCGGGAGAGTCCCATAAACTTGAACAGAGATTGTATGGAGAATTCAAAATAAGCCCGATCTAATTGCTCTATATAAGCCAGCTCGGTTCTGGACTTGGCCAATTGGGCCAGGCCCAAAATAGCGGTAAGCACACGCACCTCATTGCCCGACAATTCCTTGGTTATTTTCTTTCTGATCTTATCAGATATCTTTTCCTCTAATTCCATGGGCAATTCAATGGAGAACTTGTCATCGTGTTCCTCATTGAGCTTGAGTACCCTTGAGATAGATTTGTTGACCTCAGATACCAAATTTTCCTGCAACTCTTTTCTACCGTTCTTAAAGATGTTGAGTTGCTTAAATTGCTGCCTAGTCTCTATTTTGAGCAGCTTATTCGGATAGTTTATGTAACTTTCCGTTTCCTCAGATTCTTCCTGTATGGGGGTATGTGTGCTTTCCATGTACCAATAATATTTATTTGGCAAACATAAAGCAAGAAGAAAATGCGACTTTTGACTATTGCGCAGATACTTTCGACGGTAACGCAGACACTTATGAAGATTTTGCAGACACTATTGACGGGAGAATAGACACTTATGACGGGGTTGCAGATACTTGTGACGGTAACGCAGACACTATTGACGTAATGACAGATACTTTTGAAGGATTTGCAGACACTATTGACGGTACTTTTAAGATATGAAGTACATGCAGACACTTATGAGGCTAAAGCAAGATACTTATGTGGCTAGCGCAGACACTTGTGAGGCAAAAAAAGATACTTATGCAGCAAAAGCAGACACTTATGAAGTTTAGGCACGCTGTAATTATTTGATAATCAATTAGTTAAAAGCTATTTTTCTCTTATATAATAATAAAAGTTATAAAACTTTATTATATCCTTTCTCCGAAGGATAAGATCTTTGTATTAAAATACCCCATTTAATCCGAATGCCAAGGAAGAATTTTGTACTTGCTCCTATTTTGGATTTGCTCTCCGCTGTAGACAATCGTTTTATTTTGGACCCTGCCATCTGAAATGCCGTCGAAAAAATCCAATCCTTTAAAGAGCTTACTTTGAATGGTGCTGGTGGATTTTATTTCATAAATATCAAACGAGCTACCCGTTTTCGTTAGCAGGTCTATCTCATGTCCGTTTGAATCTCTCCAAAACCAGTATTCCTTAAGTGAATACTGATGATGGTTTTTCTTTATCATGTCAGCCACGACTAAGTTTTCAAAGAGATTGCCCAAAAGCTGTTTGTTGTCTAGTTCGTCCAAACTTCTTATTCCTAAAAGAAAGGAAAGTAGACCAACATCATAGAAATAAATTTTGGGAGATTTAATGACCCTCTTACTAAAGTTTTCAAAGTATGGCCTAAGCAAAAAAATAATGTAACTGCTTTCCAAAATGGATAACCAAGATTTTTCCGTAGGTTGGCTGATACCACACTCATTGGCAATGTGACTAAGGTTGAATATTTGACTGCTCCTAGCAGCACAGAGCCCTAAAAAGTTTCTGAACTTGCCGACGTCTTGAACCTTTGTAAGCGCGGTAACATCTCTGTCGATATAGGTCTGTAGATAATTGTTATAGAATATTCGAGGTTCGAGTCCACGATCATAAATGGCAGGATAATAGCCTTTATATAGTAGTTTTTTCCAATCATCTTCCAATAGTTTGGAGTTTTTGAGCTCGGCATTATCGAAAGGTAATAATTTAAAGATTGCGACTCTTCCTGCTAAGCTCTGTGTTATTTTTTCAAGCAAATGAAAATTTTGAGAGCCTGACAAAATGAATTGACCCATTTTATTGCTGCTGTCCACCAAGGTCTGCAAGTATCAAAATAATTGTGGTACCCTTTGGACCTCATCAAAGATCACTTCATCATGATATTCGTTCAAAAAGCCTTTTGGGTCGTCTTGCGCATATTCCCGAATGTCAGGATCTTCTAGCGAAACATACCTGTACGATTCGAATAAATTTTTAAGGAGTGTAGTCTTGCCTGACTGCTTCGTACCGGTTAAAGCAAGGATGGGATATTTAGCAATCAAGTCCTTGATAGACTTACTGATTTCTCTTTGAATGACGTTCATTGCTAAGGCTAAATTTTGAAATTACATAAATATAATTTTAGATATACATAAAAAATATTTTGAAATTACATAAATAATCGACTGACTAGTCGTGTACTTCATTGAAGTATTTCTATATTTTTTTTATGAGAGTGCTTGAAAGATTTAACTTGCGTTTATCATATCAAAATCATCAATAATTAGTATACTTTTACAGTTTTGTTAAAGCCCTTCTCAGAGTCTATACCCAACACTAGCGACTAATCTTTAGAAGATTATTAACGGAACTATCCTGCTTCCGAGGATTATGATGAAGACCTACTGATATGTGCGAGGAACGACCCAAAGAGCCTATTGAGGGCGATCGGAGCGATAAAGGTACATATGGAAGAGAATTTTTCGAAGAGGGAGATAGATGCCGCAAAAAAGGATGTAGAGGATAAAAATGTTTTAAGCGATGGATAAGGATTTTGATCTAGAGGAGCAGTTCAATGAATTTTTAGGCGCTGCTGGAGAAGGTAACGGTGAAGAGATGGATGCAGAGCAAAGGGAGCAGCTCAGAAGGGCCTTTTACGCAGGATGTGGCAGGA
>CAKZMZ010000650.1 GCA_937129345.1 uncultured Thalassovita sp.
GACAGCACGTTTTAGTAAAAATGTATAGTAGCTAGATCAAGTGTCAAATTAAAAAATCATTACTATGCTTAAGAATTACTTACTCACCACGCTGCGGCATTTGGTCCGCAACAGACTTTTTTCATTGATCAATGTTTTCGCACTGGCTTTGGGCATTGTCTGTTTTTTCCTTATCACACTATATATAAGCGACGAACTGAGTTATGATCGCTACCACAGCAAAGCCGAACGCATTTATAGAATGACCGAATTCTTTAAAGGTGAAGGCGGTACCTTTGCTGAGCGTTCATCTAGTCTGCCCTTTCCGGTGGGGCCTGCTGTACAAGAAGAGTTTCCTAATTTGATTGAGCAATCGGTACGCTTTTTCAATTTTCAGGCGCCTATGCTCTCAGTAGCCTATGAGCCCACCGAAAAGGCTTTTAACGAAAAGCGCTTCTTTTTTGTAGACTCCAACTTTTACCAAGTATTTGATTTTGCTTTGGCCTATGGAGATACCCATACCGCCTTAGCAGAGTCGAACAGTGTATTGCTTACGCAAAGTATGGCGGCCAAATATTTTGGCGAAAATTGGAAAGCTGAAGAAGTGATTGGCAAACAATTGCGCTTTCAAGGAGAAGAAAACCTTAAAATAACAGGTATTTTGGAAGATGCCCGATTGGATGCCCACTTCCAATATGATTTTTTGGCATCCTTTTCCACACTTAGAAATATGATGGATCTGCGGCAATTTACAGACAATTGGTATTGGAATCCATGCTGGACATACCTTCTGCTTAAAGAGGGGGTAACTCCTGCACAACTTACTGCACAGTTTCCAGATTTTAGAGATAAATATTTCAATAAAGCTTTTAGTGATGCCATTGTTTTAGATATTCAGGCATTAACGGATATTCACCTACATTCTAACCTAGATTTTGAAATACAGCCCAACAGTACCATCACTTCAGTTTATATCTTTTCTGGGATTGCATTTTTTGTATTGCTCATTGCCTGCATCAATTTCATTAATTTGTCAACTGCCAAATCGGTACAACGCGCTAAAGAAGTGAGCATTAGAAAAACCTTGGGTGGCAGAAAGTATCAGTTGATTTTTCAGTTTTTGGCGGAGTCTGTGCTCATGTGTGCTTTGGCCGTTATTTTGGCCTTGGTGGTGGTGTCATTCGCCTTATCGTGGTTTAACACCTTTACAGATAAAGCCATTGAATTTAGTATTTTTTACAAACCAATCTATTTATTGAGTATCGCCATTTTCACGGTATTGCTAGGGGTATTATCAGGCTTTTATCCTGCATTGATACTTTCTCAATTTAACCCCATTGGCGCATTAAAATCTCTTAAGGTACAAGGTAAAGGTGTGGTATTTAGAAAAGTACTGGTTACTATTCAGTTTGTGGTCTCGATAATGTTAATAACAGGTACGCTCATGGCCATTAAGCAATTGCGCTTTATGCAAAATACCGACACGGGTTTTCAGCAAGAAAATATCGTGATGATTCCTGTAATTCGCACGCCCATGGCCCAGAATTATGAAACCTACAAAGAAGAATTGCTCAAGTACAACAATGTAAAGTCAGTAACTGCTTTGGAGGAAATCCTGGGCGCCAAGCACCAAGGGGGCAACTATATTTTTGAGGGCATGCAAGATTCTCAGCTTTTTTCTCGACTGTGTGTAAAACACGATTTTATCCAAACTTTTGATATTGAATTGCTGGCGGGGAGGGATTACAGCAAAAGTTTTATGGTAGATGACTCTCTTTCTTTGGTAGTAAATAAAGCTTTGGCAAAATCTCAAGGTTGGAATCCAGAAGAGGCCGTGGGTAAAAACTTCGTTTTTGGCCGAAATAGGGGTAATATTGTTGGAGTTGTAGATGATTTTCATTTTGCCTCAAAACACAAAGCCATTAGCCCTTTGGTCTTGGATTTATACGACAGTCCACGTGCTTTTGAGCTGTTTATAAAATATGTGGCCGTACGTGTTGGCGATGATGATTTGGTGAACACCCTAAGCTATATGGATGAAAAATGGAAGCAATTGGTGCCTGATCGAGCATTCGAGTATTTCTTTTTAGATCAGAATCTACAGCAACTTTACGAAACCGAAGAAAAATTAAGTAGTGTTGCTGGTATTTTTGCTTTGATTGCTATAGTGGTAGCCTCACTAGGACTCTTGGGCTTGTCTGCTTACATGGCGGAGCAGAGGAAAAAGGAGATCAGCATACGCAAAGTGTTGGGCAGCTCCATTTCGCAAGTGGTCGTTTTGTTGGGCAAAGATTTTATCAAGGTCATTGCCTTGGCTTTTTTAATTGCTTGCCCCTTGGCATATTTTGGTCTAGAATATTGGCTCGATCAATTTGCTTACCGAGTAGATATCGATTATTTCTATTTTGTTTATTCGGGCATTATCGTGATGTTGTTTGCAGTGATTACCATTTCCATCCAAACCATTAGAGTAGCGACCATCAATCCGGCTTATTTACTTAATGATGATTGACAAAGAAGCGTAGAAAGAAAGTTTGAAAAAGTATTTAGCCTAAACAGCAGGTTTTTGGCTAAATGCTTTTTTTCTACAAAGTGGCAATATCCAAAGTCTATTGTACATTTGTCTAAAATTATTGGAACCATAGACTTATACAATGAAATCACACTTTTTGCTTTTAATGCTTTTTTTAGCAGTTTTTGCTTGCAACAATACACCTAAAGAAGTAGCCCCGCCACCAGCCTCAGAGGTTGTGCCTACTCCAAGGCAAGTAAGTTACCAACAAATGGAAATGATTGGCTTTATCCACTTTACAGTAAATACTTTTACAGATAAAGAGTGGGGCATGGGCGATGAAAAACCAGCAATCTTTAACCCGACAGAACTGGACACCGAACAATGGGTGCGCGTAGCCAAAGACGCCGGCATGAAAGAACTGATTCTTACAGCCAAACACCACGATGGTTTTTGCCTATGGCCAAGCGAATACACCGAGCATTCGGTAAAAAACAGCCCTTACAAAAATGGAGAGGGCGATATTGTAAAGGAGTTTACCGATGCCTGTAAAAAGTACGGATTAAAGGCAGGTTTGTACCTTTCGCCTTGGGACCGCAACCATGCCGATTATGGCAAACCCGAGTACATTGAATACTACCGTAACCAACTTACAGAATTGCTTACCAATTACGGCGATGTGAGCGAAATTTGGTTTGATGGAGCCAATGGGGGCGATGGTTATTATGGTGGCGCCAATGAGGAGCGCCGCATCGATAAATTGACGTATTACGATTGGCCCAATACCATAGCTTTGGCCAAAAAGCTACAACCAGATTTACTTATTTTCTCAGATGCCGGCCCAGATATTAGATGGGTAGGTAATGAGCATGGTTTCGCAGGCGAAACATTTTGGAGCACCATCAACTCAGATAAAGTAGTGATTGGCGGGGCAGATACTGAATACTTAAATACAGGCGAACCCGATGGAAATGCTTGGGTAGTAGGTCAGTGCGATGTGTCCATTAGGCCAGGTTGGTTTTACCACGCCGCCGAGGATGACAAAGTGAAAACCCCAGAACATTTAATTGACATCTTTTACAAGTCAGTAGGGAGAAATGGCATTTTATTGTTGAACCTCCCGCCCGATAGGAGGGGCCTCATCCACGAAAATGATATTGATAGTTTGATGCAATTCAAGGCCATGCGAGAAGAAATTTTCAGTGAGAATATTCTAGCTGAAGGCGCTAAAGCCAAAGCAGATAGTCATTGGAAAAAGCATCCCGATTATGAAGCAGCCAAAGTACTTGATGGGGATTTTGAAACCTATTGGGCAGCAGACGAAGGCAAGACTTCAGGTGCCTTAGAGATACAACTTGGCAGTGCTTCATCGGTTGATCATTTAGTGATGCAAGAATACATCCCACTGGGCCAACGGATCAATAAATTTGAGATAGCGGTTAAAAAAGGAGATACTTGGGAGAATGTGGCATCAGGGACGACCGTCGGTTTAAAGAGGATTGTAAAGTTTGATGAGGTATCAACCGAAGCCATAAAAATTACTCTAAGTTCAAGAGGTCAGGCACCTACTTTGGCTAATGTTGAGATATATTGAAGATAATGAAATTTGTGCCACGACTTAATGTCGTGGCACGAATTTATTAAAACTCTCTATAAGGCGCATCCAAATATTGGTTGGCTTCTTCTTCGTCAAATCGGGCGGTTTCGTTGTTCCAATGCAAAGTTTTATTTGGGAACCTACCTGCAATCACACCCAACAAAATTCCCTCAGTCAATCGTGAAGCATAAGCAAAAGGTGCGCTGCAATCAGCCTTGCCCAAACAAGCATCTACAAATTGATGGTAGTGTTTTTTGCTTTCAGCACTATAATCTTCTGTTGGTGTTCCTGCATCCAGCTTGGCGATTTCATCATCAATATTTACATACTTGCCATCTACAATTAGCTTAGGTAACTGCATAAAATGCGGTAAAAGTAGTCTCCCTTTTTCACCAATAAACATAGCGCCTTGGCCGGGTAGTCCTTGCATGCCAGGCAAACTAAAATCGGTATGCATGTTAGGGGCAGCAGGGCCATCGTACCAAACCCATTTTAAAGTTTCGGTCGTATATTGCGTTCCGGGAAACTCATAGGTCACCAAGTTATTTTCTGGGAAACCAAAACCAGTTGGTTGTCGGCAGTTATTGGTGATTTTTGTAGGTACATCCAGTTGCAAAGCATTGTATGGCGTATCGAAAATATGCACGCCCATATCGCCTAAAGTGCCACAGCCGTAATCCATCAACTTTCTCCAATTACCAGGGTGGTAAACCCCTTCTTTGTAAGGTCTTTTTGCCGAGGTGCCTAGCCACAAGTTCCAGTCTAAAGTGTCTGGCACAGGGTCGCTGCCTTCGGGTGCGGGACCATCATAACCCCAGTTTTTAGGCGACCAAGCTCGCACGACACTCACCTTACCAATAATACCCGATTGAATGAGCAGTGTGGCAAGTTTATAATCATAGAAAGAATGTACCTGAATACCCATTTGTGTGGTCAAGTTTTTTTCTTTAGCAATTTGGGCCATTTTCCTTGCTTCTGATACATGGTGCGTGAGTGGTTTTTGGCAATAAACAGGTTTGTTCAATTCCATGGCTTTCATAGAAGCGGGTGCATGGGTATGGTCAGGAGTGGAGACTATCACGGCATCTATATCATTGGCGATTTCATCCAACATTTTCCGATAATCCGAAAATGTTTTGGCCTTGGGATGTTCTTTTTTTGCTGCTGCCAAGTTATTGGCGTCTACATCGCATAGCGCAACCACATCTACCAACTCATGGGAAGAGATAGCATCTAGATCTGCTTTACCCATATTACCAACACCGATATGTGCGGTTCTTAATCTGCCATCTTTGGCCAAAGCCCATGCCGATGCAGGTAAAATGGAGGCCGATGCCAAGGCAGCAGTAGTAGTTTTTACAAAATGTCTTCTTTTCATCTTCTTTAGCTTAAAATTATAGTTTTCTGATTTTTATATTCTTAAAAGATAGGTCACTTCCATGATCTTGAAAGCCAATATAACCCGTTTTGAACTTTCCGTAGTCTGGACTGTTTTTCCATTTATCACTGTTTTTTTTCTCATACCACTCATCTGACCAAGGTACAAATTCCAATACTTTTTGACCGTTTAGCCAATGCTCTACTTTTTGGGGTGTAAATACGATTTTAGATGAGTTCCACTCACCTACGGGATGTAATATTTTATCGTGAGAGGCCGGATGCATGGCATAGTCAGAAGCGGTTTGTTGCAAAGGTTTAAGCTCTTCGGGGTTTTCTGTGTATCCGAGGCTTTTGTTGTAATCGGTTATATCGTGAATTTTCGTGTAGCCTTCATCATCAATCAATTGGTATTCTGGCGAAACAACTGGAGGACCATCATACCCTTCTTTTAAATGATAAAATATTCCACTGTTTCCACCAGCAGGAATTTTCCATTCTACATATAATTCAAAATTGTCGAACTCTTCTGCACCGTAAATTATATCTTTGCTTCCTTTATAATCATAGTCCTCTTCTAAAATTTGTTCAGTAGAAAAAGTCAAGGCACTGTCTTTTATGGCCCATCCTGGAGGTAACTTGTCACCGTTATAGGCTCTCCAGCCCTCGGTACTACTGCCATCAAAAAGATAAATCCAATCATTGGTTTCAGTTTCTGTAGGTACGGTTGAACTTGTATCGGACTCGGACTTTTGCTCAGTGCTACAAGCAAAAATTGCCATCATAAAAAAGAGGTTAATAATCAGTTTGTTCATGGATGTTAATTTTATTTATCTATCTATTCAAAAAATCTAAAGATGACCTATTACTTATACTTCTTATCGATTTTACAGGAACTCTAAATATAGTGCATCATGCACGATATCTAAATTTCATGAAGTAGGATTTGATCCTTTTTTCGATATTAATTCTACAAGGCGCTCCTAAGTGCAGAACTACTAGTGGTATTGCCCAAATATGACCTCTATTAATATAGCTTTAAAGCTTACATTAAACCATTGGGCAAAAGTGTACTTGTACTTTTTAAAGCGATTTTTGTACTTTTAGATAAATATGAAAAGTTAATTGATAAAAATGAAGCTACTGAAACTTGGCTATTTTATAGCAGTATTAGGCCTACTTATGTGGTCTTGCAAAGAGGATACCCCTCCTCAATCTGATACAACACCCAGCAATACTTTCCCGATGGAGCAAATCCTCCTCAACGATTTAGGAGATTTTAAAGATCCAGCAGCCAATTGGCAGTTGGCCAGTGAGGTTTATGCAGACAGAAACGAAAAACACGCCTTGGAGCCTACTACTGGTAAGGGCATTTTGGTATGTTTACCTAGCGAAGAAGCAAAAGGAAATCTGTTTACCGATTTTGATCACGAAGACCTAGATATGGAATTGGACGTGCTCATGCCCAAAGGATCAAACTCGGGCATCTATTTAATGAGCCGATACGAGATTCAGCTTTTTGACAGTTGGGGAAAAGCAGAGGCAAAACACAGTGACATAGGCGGAATTTACCAAAGATGGGACGAAAGCAGAGCAGAGTCGGAGAGAGGTTATGAAGGCAGAGCGCCTTTAGTGAATGCGGCCAAGGCTCCCGGTTTATGGCAGCATATACGCATTGTATTTAAAGCACCTCGGTTTGATGCCAATGGGAACAAAATTCGCAATGCCATTTTTAAAGAAGTTTACCTCAACGGAACTTTGGTACAAAAAGATCAAGAAGTAAGTGGGCCAACAAGAGCAGCAGCTTTTGAAGACGAAGTGCAAAGCGCACCCCTCATGTTG
>CAKZMZ010000651.1 GCA_937129345.1 uncultured Thalassovita sp.
AGTATACCAAACTAAAAAAGAAAGCACTCCAAAAACCTGAAACAGCAAAGCCACCTATTAAACTCCCTACAAAATATATGATAATGGCATTGATGACCAGTAAAAAGAGGCCCAGTGTAAGTACAGTTATGGGTAGCGTAAGTATGATAAGTATAGGCTTCAAGAAAGCATTGAAAAGGCTCATTACCAGCGCCACAATAACCGCAGTGCCAAAGTTATTAACAGAAATGCCGTAACCTTCCATTAAATAAGCGGCCAACATAATAGCGAGTGCAGATACTATAAATCTAAATAAAATCTTCAAAGTAAAATATTTTAAGATGAGCAACTAAATTTTTATGTTTACAGGAAATGGCTTTTGCCTAGCCATCAAATTCTAAATTAACAGTTTATTGAAGTAAGAGAAAAATGAAAATGGAAAATAACAGAAGAAAAGTGCTAAAAAAGATTGCAGGCAGTACGGCCATGCTCACAGCAACCGGTGCCATTTTTAACAGATTAGATGCGGCTGAAAGGGCTATGGCTCCCGAAGTAAAAGGTAATGTAAACCATTCTGTTTGTAAATGGTGCTACGGCGACATTCCACTAGAAGAACTGTGTAAAGCATCAGAAAAATTGGGATTAAGCTCCATAGAGCTACTCGGACCCAAAGACTGGCCTACTTTAAAGAAATATGGCCTTACTTGTGCCATGGGCAACGGTGCCGAAATTGGTCTTACCCAAGGTTGGAACCACACCGAGTACCACGAACAGTTGATTAAAAATTACACAGAAGCGATTCCACTCGCGGCTAAGGCTGGCATTAAGAACATTATCTGTTTTTCTGGTAACAGAAATGGTATGGATGATGAAACCGGAATGATCAATTGCGCCAAAGGCCTGCGTAAAATCATGTCTCAGGCAGAAAAAAATGGGGTTACCATAGTTATGGAACTGCTCAACAGCAAGGTAAACCACAAAGATTACCAATGCGACCACACTGCTTGGGGTGCTGCACTTTGCGAAATGGTCGGCTCAGACAATTTTAAGCTTCTGTACGATATCTACCATATGCAAATAATGGAAGGCGATGTAATCGCTACCATAAATAAGTACCATCCGTATATTGCCCATTATCATACAGGAGGTGTGCCAGGTAGAAACGAAATCGATGAATCACAGGAACTCTACTACCCCGCCATTATGAAAGCCATTACAGAAACGGGTTTTAAAGGTTTTGTAGCACAAGAATTTATTCCTAAAAGAGAAGACAAACTCGCCTCGCTCAAACAAGGTATAGAGATTTGCGATGTTTAAGATTTTATTCGTCGTACGATACTGCTAAACGTCGTACGACGAATAATCTCTACTTTGTAAAAGTTTAGTTTATTGACACATTCTTTATTGCAAGATAAGCAAAGGCAAATGCGGATGGTAAACCATAGTTCTTGTTAAACTCTTAGAGAAGAGTCTGTCTAAAAGACTCCGTTTTTTTCTAGGTTTTAGCGCTAATAAATCTGCATGTTCTTCTTTTGTATACTGCCATATCGCAGTTTCGACTTCTTCGCCTTGGATAAAGTGGTAAGCGTGTTTGACGTCTTTTAAGCACTCAGAAATCCAACTGCCATTATCTGCATCAATATCTTGACTATCTAAATTTTTATCGCCTACGTGTAATACATGAATGGTAGCATTGTTTGCTCTTGCCAATGCCAAAAGTGGTTCAATAACTGATTGTTCTTTATAGCATAGAAAATCATAAGCTAAAACAAAATTGTCGAACCGGCTAAAATGTGCTTGTTCCGGAATGGCAAAAACCGGCAAATCAAACTTACCTAAAACTCCTGCGGTATTGCCGCCAAAAAGGATTTTATCTACGTTGCTTTTACTATGTGTGCCCATAAGCACCATTTCTATGTGGTATTCTTCAACAGCTTTGCAAATACTATCTAAGGTAGGTCCTGCTTTGCAAATGGTGTAGTATTCAATGCCGGTTCCGTAAAGTAAATTTCTTTCCAGCACTTCCATTTCAATGTGGGCGTCTTCTTCTATTTGTTGGTAAAAATCATTGTTGCCAGCATAACTCATTTCGACCATCCCTATAGGATATTCATAAGCGTTAAGCAAGAACAATCTAGCTTTTAGTGTTTGAGCCAATGAAACACCATAGCGAACTGCATTTTTTGCACAAGTAGAAAAATCTACCGGAATCAATATATTTTTAATGTTTTTCATCACTAGGTGTGTTAATAGGGAGCTCCGAAAAGCTCCCTTGATTTTAAAATTTAACTATTTGTGATAAGGAGTTTTTCATCCTTGTCTTTGTCTTCGAATTGATGCCTAATGGCCGATTGGGCGGCTGCCAACCTTGCTATAGGCACCCTAAATGGCGAACAAGATACATAGTCCAGTCCTGCTCGGTGGCAAAAATCGATTGATTTTGGATCACCACCATGCTCGCCACAAATACCATAATGCATATTGTCTTTTGCTTGTTTGCCGAGTAATACAGCGTTTTTAACCAATTTGCCCACGCCATCTTGATCGAGAGTGGCAAAAGGATCTTTATCTATAATGCCAAGCTGTTTGTACTCGGGTAAGAATTTGGCCGCATCATCTCTTGAAAAACCAAAACTCATTTGAGTAAGATCATTGGTACCGAAAGAGAAGAAGTCTGCCAAAGGTGCGATTTCATCTGCGGTAACACAAGCCCTAGGCGTTTCTATCATAGTACCGAATTTTATGTTAAGGTCTACTCCATTGGCCTGCTGCAAGTAGTTGGCTACTTCTTTTGCATTTTTAACGGTAAACTCCAGTTCTTTTTTGGTACTTACCAACGGAATCATAATTTCTGGTTTTACATCTATATTGAGGCGTTTTTTTACCTCTATGGCTGCAGAAACTATGGCCCTAACTTGCATTTCGTAAATCTCGGGGAAAGTAATACCCAAACGGCAACCTCTGTGACCGAGCATAGGATTGCTTTCGCTCAAACCTGCTATGGTTTCTTTCAGATATTGTACGTTTACGCCTAGCCTTGCAGCTAATTTCTCCATCTCATCTTCTTTACTAGGCAAAAACTCATGCAACGGAGGATCGAGTAAACGGATGTTTACAGGTTTACCTGTCATAACTTCAAAAATATCTTCGAAGTCTTTCATCTGATATTGGAATAGGGCGGAAAGTGCTTTTTCTCTTTCGGCACTACTGTTCGACAATATCATTTCTCTAACATGGTCTATGCGGTCTTCATCAAAGAACATATGCTCGGTACGGCAAAGTCCTATGCCCTCTGCGCCAAATACAATAGCTTGTTTAGCGTCTTTTGGCGTATCGGCATTGGCGCGTACTTTAAGCCTGCTGTATTTTTCTGCCCAAGACATTAAAGTCTTGAATTTACCTGTTACTTCAGCTTTTCTCGTAGCGATTTTTCCCAAATAAACCTCACCGGTGTTACCGTTTAATGAGATGTATTCTCCCTCTTTAACTTTAACATCACCCGCTTGCAACCATTTTTCTTCTTCGTTTACCCTGATTCCGCCACAACCTGCCACACAGCATTTGCCCATACCTCTTGCTACCACTGCAGCGTGTGAGGTCATACCGCCTCTTGAGGTTAAGATACCTAGCGATTCTGCCATGCCTTTAATATCCTCAGGAGAGGTTTCTGTTCTTACTAACAATGTGTCTTCACCTCTTTTTACAGCTTCTACCACATCTTCTGCATGAAAATAAACCCTACCTGTTGCTGCGCCGGGGCTTGCAGGCAGTCCTTTACCCAACACGTTGGCTTTTTTAATGGCCTCTTCGTCATAAGTTGGGTGCAATAATTTCTCTAGTTGGTATGGATCCACCCTTTCTATTGCGGTTTCGATATCGATTAGGTTTTCGCTTACCATGTCTACCGCAATGTTTACCGCTGCATTGGATGTTCTTTTGCCTGTTCTGGTTTGTAAAATGTACAGTTTGCCGCGCTCCACAGTAAATTCTATGTCTTGCATATCTTGGTAATGGTTTTCAAGATACTTAGCAATATCTATAAATTGCCTGTAAGTTTCGGGCATGGTGACTTTCAGCTCATCTAAATCTTTAGGGGTACGTATGCCGGCCACTACGTCTTCGCCTTGGGCATTGATCAAAAACTCGCCAAAAACTTTATTCTCTCCCGTAGACGGATTTCTAGAAAAAGCCACGCCAGTAGCAGAGGTTTCGCCCATATTGCCAAAGACCATGGTTTGTACATTTACTGCAGTACCCATATCGTGCGGAAGATCGTGCAATTCTCTGTAAACCCTTGCCCTGTGGTTATCAAAAGATTTAAACACTGCCTCTACACTTTGTAGCAATTGCTTATAAGGATCTTGCGGGAAAGGTTTTCCTGAGAACTTAAGGGTAATTTCTTTATAGTCCTCAATGATGTCTTTTAGATCTTCTGGAGAAAGTTTGGTATCGTCTTCTGTGCCTATGCTTTCTTTCTTTCTGTCAAAAACTCGATCAAAGTGATGCTTTGGAATGGACAAAACCACATCGCCAAACATTTGTATAAACCTTCGGTAGCTATCATAGGCCAACCTAGGATTTTTTGTTAGGGTAGCCATCCCCTCAACAGAAGAGTCATTTAGCCCTAAGTTTAGCACGGTATCCATCATACCGGGCATAGAAACGCGTGCACCGGATCTAACCGATACCAACAATGGATCTTTAAGGTCGCCAAATTTTTTACCCATTTCCTCTTCTAACATCTTCACTTTCTCAAAAATCTGGTTTCTTAGCTCATCGGTAAGCACGTGCCCTTTGGCTAGATAATCGTTACATGCTTCTGTGGATACGGTAAAACCACCCGGTACGGGCAGGCCAATCCTTTTCATTTCTGCAAGGTTGGCACCTTTGCCACCCAAGAGATTTTTTAGGTCTTTGTTTCCTTCGTTAAAGGAAAATACTAGTTGCTGATTTTTCATTTCTACAAGATTTATATTATTGGTGTAATATGATTTCTAAAATTTCTGTGGCTGTTTCTTCTATGGCCTTGTTACTTACATCTATGGTAGCACAGCCAATCTTTTTCATGATTTTTTCTGCAAATTCTAGCTCGTCTAAAATGGCCGTCATGTTGCTGTAGTGGTCATTTTTTCTGTAGCCCATAGAGCGCGTTCTTTCCGTGCGTATTCTGTTGAGCAGTTCTGGTTGGATGGTTAAGCCTATGATTTTTGCCGCGCTTATTTTATAAAGTGCTTCGGGCACAGGGGCATATTGTACTAGTGGAATATTGATGACCCTATAATTTAGATAGGCCAAGTACATGCTCAAAGGTGTTTTAGAAGTTCTAGAAACACCGATTAAAACCAAATCTGCTTTCATTATGCCTTCAGGCGCTTTGCCGTCGTCGTGCCTTATGGTAAATTCTATGGCATCGATTTTATTAAAATACTGATGGTCCAACTTGCGTGAGAGACCCGGTTTATATAAAGGAGGCGCTCCTAATTTTCTACCAAAAACTTGAAGCGCCTGATCCATAATATCTAGATATTCTAAGGAATGGGTTTCGCATTGAGATATAATGGCATCCCGTATTTCTTCTAAATCCGTAGTAAATACCACCACTACTGGTAAGCTTTCTTTGCTAGCCTTTTGTATAATAGGCGTAAGCTGAAAAGCCTTGGTAATATGCGGAAAAGTATTCATCCGGTAATGTTTACCAGTAAATTGTCTGGCAGCAGCCCTTGCTACAGACTCTGCGGTAACTCCTAATGAATCGGAGATGACATATACATAATAATCGAATGGCATGATGTATCTTTAAATGTTTAACATTGCCCAAAAAAGATTAGATGCTAATTAGCCAATGCATTGATACCAATGCGCGCGATTATTAATGATGCTTTGAGAGAGTAGTGTTATTGGGCAAAATAGTTAAATTAAATAGCATAAGACTACTTTGCTTTGTATTCAAAATTATAGTTTATAAGCTCATAAAATATGATACTTGTCATTGATATTGGTAATTCTAACATTGTTTTTGGCATTTTTAAGGTTACGGAACTACTCACAGAGTTTAGGATAGAAACCTCACGAGAAAAAAATGCTGCGGCCTACGAGGCAGACTTTAGAGCACATCTGTTAGAAGAGGGCATCAATATCAGCGAAATTAACGCACAGTTGCTCAGCAGTGTGGTTCCCGATTTAACACGGGCCATTGAGGATGTGTGCCTACACCTTTTTGGCAAAAGACCGCTCAAAGCGGGCAAAGAGAGCTTCCATAAATTGCCGCTACAAATAATTAACCCAAACCAAATAGGCACCGATTTGGTGGCCAATGCTTTGTTTGCTCATGAAAAGTACAACGAAGACGCTATCGTGGTAGATTTTGGTACAGCATTAACTTTTACCGCGGTAGATGCCCAAGGCAAAATTATAGGTGTAAACATTGCCCCTGGCCTAAGAACAGCGATGAAAGCCCTCTCGGGCAATACCGCACAATTGCCAGAAATCCCACTGGTTTTACCCGAAAACGTGATCGGAAACGACACCGTTTCTGCCATACAGGCGGGAATCATGATTGGTTACACAGGTCTGGTAAAGCACATGATATCTACCATGAAAACCGTCCTTTCCCCTTCTTGTAAGACGCTGGCAACCGGGGGCCTGCATGGCATTTTAAATAATTTACACGGAGAATTTGATGGCGTAGACAAACATCTCACACTCAAAGGTTTGCTGGCAATGGTTAAGTACATTCAGTAATTCCCAAAATAAGAATATTAGCAAAACAACTTTTCATTTAGCGATTAAATAAGCCCATAAATTAACTCATGGGCTAAGTTGAGTTGCATTCCCTATGCTAGATCAGCATATTTCCTGTTTTTTCAAAAAGAAAATAGACCTATTTGTTGAATAAGGTATGTTGGCTATTTTCTAACAATTACAATTCATCCTAATTATATCTTTAATGAAAGAAATTACTTTGGGTATTGCTAAAGTGTGCAGTAATTCTATGTTTTACAGATAGCTTTGCCAAGGTCTTTTCAGAAAAACAAAAACAAAGCGACCTTAAATATTTTTATATAAGTAACGAGTTGACTAATACTACTTTGAAAAGTTATTGAACAACGATTCAAATAAACTTTTAAAGTGTAGACTTAGCAGTTCATTTAAAATCAATCGCGCTTTTAAAAAAAGATAGCAGCATTTTTAAAAGCTTTATGCCATCATCTACACAGCTTAATTTTTAACTCCTTAAGAGATATTTTAATCTATATTCCTACTAAACCAATATGAGCAAGACCTTTGCAGCTTTAAAGCTAAACAAGCAATTACTTAG
>CAKZMZ010000652.1 GCA_937129345.1 uncultured Thalassovita sp.
GTACTTCTATTGGCATGAAAGGAATGGTAATCGCTGCAAAAACACTCACACTTACAGCTTATGACCTGTTTACCAATACCGAAACCATAGAAAAAGCAACGGTAGAGTTAAAAGAAAAAACAGGGGTAGATTTTAAATACGAAGCTTTACTAGGCGATAGAGAACCTCCTTTGGATTATAGGAATTGATATTTATTTTGAAATAATCCTAAAAAGCACTTCTATTTCAGAAGTGCTTTTTTTTAGCTCATGGTTAAAAATTATTGAGTTTTAATAACAGAAAAAGTGTATTAAATAAAATAGATTTTGTGAAATTTGAGGAATCAAAAACAACTAAGTGATAATGAAAATACATGTAAGTTTAAGACTTGTCATACTATTTGCCTTGGTATCATTAGCGAATTTAAGCAATGCACAAATTCGCTTTGAACCAGCTTATTTTATAGACGAGAACGGTAAACGTGTTGACTGTTTGATTAAGGATGTGGATTGGAAAAATAATCCTGAAGAATTTACTTACAAATTGAGTGAAGAAGGAGAAACTTATAAAAAGAATGTTGATGATGTGTTGATTTTCGGAATAGAAACAGAAGAGAAGAAAGCAAAATATGTAAGTGCTTTGGTAAATATAGACCGATCAAGTGATGTTGAATCAAAGCTGTCTTTTAATCGCTTACCTGAGTGGCAAAAAGAGAAACTATTTTTAAAGGTTTTGATGGAAGGCGAGGCTAGTCTTTTTTACTACGAAGACAAAAACCTACGACGTTTTTTCTTCAATACTTCTAAGAATGACTCCATCCAACAATTGGTTTACAAAAGGTATCGCCCTGAAGCTACTGTGGCGAAAACAAATAATACTTTTAGGCAGCAGTTAATGACATTTGTAAATTGTGTGAGTACATCTAAAGCTAAAATAGAAAAGTTAAGATATACTGATAGTCAGCTTAAAGATTATTTTAGAGATTACAATGAGGCATGTGTTGGGAACTTTCTGGAATATGGGAATAAGGTTAAGGGAAAGTTATTTTCTATGAAAGTTACTGCGGGGATTCATTATGCAACTTTGCAATTAAATCGCTCTATAAATTTAAAAGGAAGTCCATCAATAAGATTTGGTACAGAGTTCGAAATGATTTTACCATTTCAAAATGATAAGCTACGTTTTTTTTCCGACCCAAGCTTTCATTATTTTAAGTCAACCTTGGATGTAAATAATATTGATATTACTTATGATTATCATTTTATAGAGTTGCCCTTAGGATTAAGATATTACTTGTATTTATCTGAAAAAAGTAAGGTATTTCTAACAAGCACGTATGTATATGAAGTTCTTATGTTCGAAAATGTGCAAAAAATTGGAAGTGGGACATGGACAGGGGGTATAGGTTTTGAATTTGATAGAATTAGTTTTGAAACACGTTATTTTGCACCTACAACAATTGATTTTTTTATTAGCTCCGATTACAATAGAACTTTATTCAATATAGGCTATCGTATTTTCTGATTAAAAATATAGAGTTGGATAAAAAAAGGGTTTAAAGATACTTTTCTTTAAACCCTTTTTTATTCTCCTCTGTTAGTAAAAGCAATGTGATAATTGCGTTATTTGCATTATCATCAATCAATTTTAAAATTTATGGGGATACTATTTTCTAACAGAACACCAGCACAAGAGTCAAGAGCAGCTATAGAGCGCTTATATATTGTAATGCGACACCTTTTTAATAGGGGGCATTATAAACCATCTGGGGTATCTGGTCAAGAAATAGTAGAAGCATTGCATACCCTAAGCCCAGAAATATATGGCTCTATGGGTGACAACCATAAAGTGGAACTAGACGGTCTGGTGTATGTAATAGACCGCTTACCCAAAGGCATAGAACAATGCCGCTATGTGCGCCTCATTTCAGAAGAAGGCTACGACGGGTCTACTTTTGAGAATATCATCCCAGCCAAGAGAAGGAGAAATTGCTACCGCATAGACAAAAACCAAATGCTTATTGAGGTAACTAGAGGCAGAAGCGAGATTTATGACATTCTCACGCACCTTACTTTTTTGTATGTGGAGGCCAACAAAATCTACCATCATTCCCTCAACGAAAAAGGGCAACGCACCCGCGATTGGAAAAAGCTAGAAGAAATTGTAAAAGGTGAAGTAGCCATAGATGAGCACAACCGAGATATGGCTTTTGCCTATTTGAGCAACATCTTGGGCAGGACCTTTGAAGAAACCAAAAAAGCCTATGCGCGCTTTTGCGATAACAAGAGCAAAAACAGTGGTTTGTTTACGGTAATTTATTGGTTGGGTAAGATTGCTCAAGATGAAATAGAGAATAACAAACATCGAGAAATCAGTTTCACTCCAACATTGAGGCAACAGGTAGGGCATCACATTTATGGAGAAATTTGGGCAAATAACATCAAAAAGCATCTTAAACAATACGATTTGTTGCAAAGGCCCATCCATATCATTAGCGCCAATATGCATAGCGTTATGAATAGCCTGTATGCCTACCAAGTACTTACAGAGGCTGACAAAAGTAAAGATATTACCGGTTTGGCCATGGAGCTGAGCAAGGAAGAAAACCGCAGATTGCAAAAAAAGGTAAGCGATTATGCTGTTAAGCATGGGATGATTTTTATTGAGGACGAATCGGGCACTAATCTAAATGTACAGATTTTTGATACTGCCAAAATGGATGTGCATGTATTTGCGCCCGAATTAAAAGCTGATAAGGGATATTTGGAAAAAGAAAAGCCGGTAATCATCGTAATGGATTACGCTTTTGGTGAGCAAGCCTATGAAATTATGGATGAACTGCTAAAACCCTTTGAGACCGAGGGCGCAGAGGTGCCCATGCATATCAAATCAATTTCTATAATGGGCAAGGCAGGTATTTTAACAGGAGGGAAGGGCGATATTATGTTGCCAACGGCTCATGTGTTTGAAGGCACCGCTGACAATTATCCCTTTGATAACCAACAAAAAATGGAGGACTATATACAAGCAGGCGTAAATGTATGCAGAGGGCCCATGGTTACTGTTTTGGGTACTTCGCTCCAAAATAAAGACGTGCTCGACTACTTTAAAAACTCCTCTTGGAAGGCCATCGGGCTAGAAATGGAAGGAGCCCATTACCAAAAGGCCATACAGTCGGCGGCGTATGTTCGTAGTAGCATCAATCCAGAAGAATTGCAGTTGCATTATGCCTACTATGCTTCTGATAACCCATTGGTAACGGGTAGTACTTTGGCTTCAGGTAGTTTGGGATTGGTTGGCGTAAAACCGACTTATCTGATTACCATCAATTTTCTGAATAAAATTCTTTCGTCGAAGGTGCAGAAGAAAAATGGTCAGCTATCTAAGAAGCCATCGTCATCTACTTCGTCTTCAAATGAGATTTCGCCGGTGGCTTCTACGGCAGAGTAGTCTGCTTCAGAAAAAGGTTCAAAGCCTGTTTCTTCTTGCATATCTTCGCGGGTGGCATAGTACCACATGGCTGCGCCACTCGCATTGCCTTCTTCCCAATAACTGTCTTCGTATTCCAATTCCTCTCCATCTTCATCGTCCTCTCCGTCTAGATTTCTATAGGGGCATTGGTCGCAGTAAAAACTTTCGGTAGAAAAGGTTGCACCCGGTGGGCACGTTTCGTCAGACTCCCTTAAAACAAAAAAGCCTTTTTTCATTTTGCATTTAGGCATGGCAAAAAATGGTTTGTTATTTTATTGATGTTAAGGTAATGAATTTGTAAAAAATGAGGTTGTAATGAGCAGAAATTTTTTTGTTTGGATGTTGGTTGAATTGGCACTACAAATGCCTTTTCTCATTTCATGCTCGTTGCAAAAGAGGTCGATT
>CAKZMZ010000653.1 GCA_937129345.1 uncultured Thalassovita sp.
CTTGCCATGAATAATGCAATGGTGCCCGTACCTGTGTATAAATCGTACAGCACATCCTCTTTGCCTGCGCCGGCAAAGTCTCTGGCTACGGTGTACAAGTTATAAGCTTGGGTAGAGTTGGTTTGAAAAAATGATTTCGGCCCGACTCTAAAGAAAAGTCCTTCCATTTCTTCTACTATGTAAGGCTGACCGTGGTAGTTGATTACCTCTAAATCATAAATGGTATCATTGCCTTTTGGGTTGATTACATAATTGAGCGAGGTAATTTCTGGAAATTGCTCCTTAAAATACTCCATCATGGCCTTTATTTCATCGGGTCTGTCTTCATAGAATTGTACGATGAGCATGATGTCGTTGGTATTGGCCATTCTGATAGTGATCAGCCTTAAAAATCCCTCTTGGCTTCTTTGGTTAAAGAAGGGCAAGTTGTGCATAATGCCATAATCTTTTACAGCATCCCTTATTTTGTTGGAAGGGTCTCTTTGCAAATAGCATTTGTCGATATCGAGGATTTTATCCCAACGGCCGGGTAGATGGAAACCAAGACCGCGACGGTCAATTATAGTATCTACATCTTCAGAATCAATCTCTTCTCGGGTAAGCCAACGGTTATCGGTAAAGCTAAAGCCCATTTTATTGCGGTAAAACTCTGTTTTGGGTGAGGGGAGTATGGGAATTGTCTCGCCAACGGGCACTTTGGCGATACGTTCAAAAGCATCTACTACTTGCTTTTGTTTGTATTCTAATTGTTTCTCGTATTTCAGGTTTTGCCACTTACAGCCTCCACAAGGCCCGAAATGAGAGCAAAAAGGTTCTTGTCTGTCTTTACTGTATTGATGGAATTTGGTAGGAATGGCTTCCATGTAATTCCTTCTTTTTTTTATGACCTGTATGTCTACTACATCGCCCGGCACTACTTTTTGAACAAATATGACAAGGTTATCTACCTTAGCTACTGACTTGCCCTCAGCGGCAATGTCACTTATTTGTACTTGCTCAAAAGCTTTTAGTTTTTTTCTTCCCATTGCAACAGCGTTTTACCTTTTTGCAAAGTTGGCAAACAAAAAGCGATAGAAAAAATGGAGTGTAAATAAAATTTTGATAGTGCTGTGCTAAAAAATAGAAGGCGTCTATTAAACTATCAAAGGAAGTGTTGTGAGAATTGGCACCGTGTAGTTAGGGCACTGCAAATGCCTTTCTGTTTTCACCCTCATTACAAATGAGGGCGATTGGGTACATGAGTCCTAAAATTATTAACCATCAATAATTAACAATTCTCTAAGCTGAGTTTCTGGAGGCTTTTTCGATTTTTTTAACGGGGAGTTTGTCGTTACAGAGTGCTAGCAGTTGGTTGATGCTTTTTTTATAGACAGGGTGCATCATTTCTGGCAAAAGTTCATCTAAAGGTACTAATGTAAATTTTCTAGATGCGATGGCAGGGTGGGGGACTTGCAATCCGGGTTCGTCTATGATCGCTTCATTAAAGAATAAAATATCGATGTCTATGTGCCTGGCATGCCATTTTTCTCTGTGGGTTCTACCTAGTATAATTTCAATTTCCTGTAGTTGTTCTAGTAAAGCTCGGGCTTTCAATTTTGTACGAATGATCACTACCTGATTTAAGAAATCGGGTTGCTCCGTTACTCCCCAAGCAGCAGTTTCGTATAGGGCAGATAAATCGGTGATTTTGCCTACTTTTTGCTCGATGATGTCAAGTCCTTTACTAAATGTTAACTCTGGATTGCCTAGGTTGGCGCCCAGAAGAATAACGGCAGTGTTCAATACTAGTTAAATTTTGTGGATTAAGAATCAGTGTTTAAAGTTTATCTTCTTTTGTGTTCTCTTATCTCAAAAGCCTCACAGTATTTTTGAAAAACAGGTACGTTGTCTATGCCTAACTTTTCTCCGATGTATCTCAATTTATCTAGTTCAGATTGTTCTATGCCCTGTTTGTTCAATAGGTCGTCTACATCCTCTACAAAAAGAAAGCCCATAAACTTTACAAAAATGTATGGGGCATTTAAAAGATCTTTGCCCAAATCGCCCGTGCTAGAGTCTTTATTGGTCAAAGCGGCAGAAATAACGGAGCTGTCTTTGAGCGTTGCGTGTAGCATGACCTTAATTAAATTGTAGAAGCGCTCTTCCCAAACTTCAAAATTTTCTATCAGGTACTTTAATGCAGGAGAGATGGGGTCTACTTTTAAGAAATAGCTGCCTCTTGAGAGTTTTCTGGCTTTTCTGTTAAGAATGAGCTCTTCGTACAAGCTTATGGAATTATTGGCCAAGGCCAATCCGATAGAAGGTGTTAATAAAACAAGCGATACAAAATCGTCATCGCTCATGTGCATGAAGTCCATTTCTGAAGTTAAGAAGTCGGTCTTGAGCTTAAGTACAGCTTTTAAAACTTCTTGGTCATGCATTAAAACAATTAATTCACTATCTGTTAACATTCTGTTTGGATACTTTTTAAGTTAAATTCTATCTGCTCAAAACTTTTATGCGAATGAATAGATGCTGCTATTTATTACTGTTCGGAGTCTTGGTTTTGCTTATTCTTTTTCTTGGATTTGTCCTTTCTGCCAAAAAGAGAGAAGTGGACATATCTTTTAGGATTTTCTCTGAGGTCTATAAACAGTTTGTCTAAATCTTTAATGGTTTGGTCCAGATCATTGTATAAGGCTTTGTCATTAACAATGAGGCCTGCGGTACCTTCAGACTCGTCTATGGACTTTAAAATGCTTTTTAGTCTATTGTTGGTTTCCTGTACCTCTGCCGCTAATTGTTTTATAGGGATTTCCTTTAAAGAATCTGAAACGGCACTCACATTTTCTGCCAAGGGTTCTAAATCTTTGCTGGCTTTTGCCAAATCTGCAGAAACTTGCCTAAAGTTGCTGATGGCACCGTTTATCTCATCCATCCGAACCCGTTTAACCTTATCTGTAATAGCAGCTGCATTGGCCATGGTAGCCTGTACATTTTCTCCCATGCCTTTGTATTCTTTTAGCATGCTATTAAGAGAATAAAGGGTAGAATCCAACGCCTCGATAATGGGATTGGCTTTTTCTTCTATCAAGCCTGTAATGCCCTCGTCTATCACACTGGCCAAGGTATCTCCTGAGGCCAAATTATTATTGCCCTTTATGTTTAAAGCAATGGCTTTGTCGCCCAAAAGCTCGGGATCTGTTAATAAGGCCTCTGTTTGGTCTTTTATGACCAGTTCATCGTTAATTTCGAGGCTTACTAGTAACTGGTTGTTTCTTTCTTGAAGAATTTCGATTTTACTCACCCTTCCTACAGGTAAACCGTTGAGTATTACAGGATTAGAAACCTGCAAGCCGTCAATCTTCTGATAGATGGTGTAGTAGGTGTTCACATTGCTAAAAACATCTATACCTTTTAAGAATCTGACACCAAAAAATAAGATTACACCTGCAAGAACAGTAATTAATGCTACTTTTATCTCCTTAGACATAAAAAAATGGGGTGTATTAAAAGCTATTGGCAAAAGAAAGCATACTAGCGTAACAAACAAAATTATGCACTGTATAATATTAAGTAAGCGCTCATGCTTTATATAAAGCCTAAAAAATTAAAAAAAGTAGAGCACTTTATTTATGAGTGCTCTTGGTTAAGATAAGCATTGCTTCAAAGTTTTACAAATGGTGGTTTGGTTACCTTGGCGCGTAAAAGCTTGTTTCTTACTTCAATAAAAATATCTGTATCTGCTTGAGCATAGTCGGTTTTTAAATAACCCATGCCCATGCCTTTTTTGGTCATAGGAGATATGGTGCCCGAAGTTACTTCTCCGATTTTCTCTCCCGCTTCATTTTTTATGGTATAGTGGCTACGCGGAATGCCCCTATCTGCCAAAATAAAGCCTATCAATTTGCGCTCAACCCCTGCTAGTTTTTGTTCGGCCAGCTTTTGCGATCCTAAAAACTCCCCTTTTTTTAGTTTGGTGATCCAGCCCAGCCCAGCTTCTAGTGGTGTGGTGGTATCGTCTATATCATTACCGTATAAGCAAAAGCCCATTTCTAAGCGCAGGGTATCTCTGGCTGCTAAGCCCACAGGCCTAATATCTTTGTCTTTGCCTGCTTCAAAAATGGCTTTCCAAACTGCCAAAGCTTTTTCATTGGGCACGTAGATCTCAAATCCGCCCGAGCCGGTATATCCTGTGGCTGAAATAATGATACCATCTTCTCCCGCAAATTCACCTACTTTAAAAGTGTAGAAGCCCATCTCTTTTAAGTCTACATCGGTAAGTTTTTGCAAAACATCCATGGCTTGTGGCCCTTGTACGGCAAATAAAGAGGTTTGGTCAGAGATGTTTTCGAGTTCGGCGTTAACATCGTTGTTTTTATTGATCCATTCCCAGTCTTTTTTTATGTTGGAGGCATTGACCACCAACAAGTATTTTTCTTCATTAAAGCGGTATACAAGCAAGTCGTCTACTATGCCACCAACAATGTTCATTAAACAGGAGTATTGGGCTTTGCCATCGTACAACTTGGAGGCATCGTTAGAGGTCACCTTTTGAATAAGCGCTAGTGCGTTAGGCCCAGTTACCATAAACTCACCCATGTGCGATACATCAAAAACACCTGCCTTTTCCCGCACTTGCATGTGTTCTTCTAAATCAGAGGTGTATCTCACAGGCATATTGTAACCAGCAAAGCCAACCATTTTAGCGCCTAGTTTTTCATGTATATCGTTTAAAGCTATTTTTTTGAGTTCCATGCTTTTAGTAATGGTTAATTATTATTTTCTAATTATTAATTTAATAGAGAAGGTATGGTTTGAATGAACTTAGGTTTCAAAGTTATATCAATACTTAGATAAACCCTTACCGACACGGTACATTTAATAGGTTTTTACTTTAAAAGTAAAAAGCTTTAAAAAAAAAAGACCTGCCTTGTAAGACAGGTCTATCTCGTTCGTGTTTTAAAGTGATTTTTACAGGCCGAAACCGTGATATTCTCTTCTTTTAGTCTCAGGATTGATACCTTCGATAAGAACACCGCCTTCTTCTTGCTTAAGCAGTCTTTCTAAGGTTTCTACACTGTCTACTTTTTCTTTATTGATGTGGGTGATGATAAAGCCTTCATCTATAGCAGTTTGTGATCTCAGCAATCCTGCGTAAAGCTTATTCACTTTTACACCAAAATCAAGGTCATACTCGTCTTTCTCTTCGTCAGAAATTGGAGCAAAATCGGCACCCAACATTTGGAAAAGCTCACTATTATTGGCCGCGACTATTTCTTGCGTTCCACTTTCGCCTTTGAGTGTAACGTTTACGTTTTTGATTTTACCGTCGCGGTTCAATACCACTTCTACTTTATCGCCGGGGCGCTTACCACCAATGATCTCTTGCAACTCAGGTACAGACTTCACTTGTTTCTTATCTACTTTTATGATTATATCGCCTGATTTAATGCCCGCTTCATCGGCACTAGAGTTTTCATTTACTTCTCTTACTACAACACCTTCGGTAATTTCAGTATCTAATTCCTTAGCTACGGTACCATTTAGGTTGCTGATTTGTATACCCAAGAATGCACGTTGTACCTTACCATATTCCTTAAGGTCTTCTACCACTTTTTTTGCAAGGTTAGCAGGTACAGCGAACGAATAACCAGAGTATGATCCAGTAGGTGAGGCAATTGCTGTGTTGATACCTACAAGTTCTCCGTTTAAGTTTACCAAAGCACCACCACTATTACCAGGGTTTACAGCGGCGTCTGTCTGTATAAAAGATTCGATATTGGCACCGCCGCCAAAAATACCAATGCTTCTACCTTTGGCACTAACAATACCTGCGGTTACCGTAGACTCAAGATTAAATGGATTACCTACGGCCATTACCCATTGGCCAACCTTTACGTTGTCTGAATTGCCAAAATCTAATATGGGCAATTCTTGCTCTTCAATTTTGATCAATGCAAGGTCTGTAGAAGGATCAGTACCAACTACTTTGGCTTTATAGGTCCTTTTATCGTTCAAGATTACTTTAAGCTCATCAGCATCTTCTACTACGTGGTTGTTGGTTACAATGTAACCATCTTCTGAAATGATCACGCCAGAACCACTACCTTGTCTGCGTCTTTCTTGGCGAGGGCGCTGTTCGCGAAGTTGTTCGTCGTCAAAGAAAAAGCGGAAAGGAGAAGGAACTTGTTGCATTTGTTCCTCTCTACCAGAAGAAGTGATGGTTGAAGTGATGTGCACTACAGCAGGCGTAGCAACCGACGCTGTTGTAGAAAAATCTAAATTGATATTATCTGAAAGACCGGAATTGAATCTTGCCGTACTTGCTACAGGCGAAGCAGGCTTTTCGATTATAATAGGTTTTTCATCAAAGGCAACTTTATAAACCCCAATGGTGATTAGACCACCGAGCAGTGCTGCCAAAACTGTTTTTCCAAAATTATTCATAGCTTAATATCTCCTTTATAATTAGTTTTTGATATTCGTTTATTCTGAGTTACGTAAATTAAACTTTGTAAGGCGGTAAATTATTCGCTTTTAACAGTTTTTAACCCTGTTTTAACCTTTTTTTAAGAGTGTAAGCAGAATAAAAATACAGCTAAATTACTATAAATGAACGATTAACATTTGTTGACTTATTCTCATAATTTTGATTTGGATTGTAAATAACAATAAGGGTTATCTAAAATTTATCTATTGATTCTTAATAAAAAAGATATCTATGAAATCAGCCTTTCTCCTATTTTATACCATCATCACACTATCCTCAATAAATGTATTTGCACAGAAAACCCTCCTCTTCATCGGCGACTCCTTTACGGCCGGCGATGGGGTAGAAAAAAATAAGACTTTCCCTAGTTTGGTGGGACAACAAATGACTGATGCCAATGCCATTAACCAAGGCCGTTCGGGTTGGCCAACTTCTGCTTATTTAAGAAGGTGGGGCGAAGTAACCGAAAGCCTGCCTGAGTCTGCCGAGGTAATCTTTATCCAACTAGGCGCCAACGATCTGCGGGTAGACGGGCACAGCCAAGAAACCATTGAGCAGTGCGCCCAAAATATGGAAGTAATTGTTGGTAGAATACAAGAGTTGCTTCCCCAAGCCAAAATCGTGTTGATGTCTAGCGTAAAGATTGATGAAAATCAATTGATAGATAAAATAAGAGAGGCAGGTTTTGGCAAACATTCTAACAAATATTTAAGGCAAATAGGCAAAAGCTATAAAAAACTGGCTAAGATCAAAGGGTTTGACTACATAGATTTGATCGCCAAATTACCTAAGCGAAACACGCATGATGGAGCGCATCTAAACGAAGCGGCTCATGAAATTGTAGCTGCTGTTATTTTAAAATACCTTAAAAATAATGGCTTCTCTCAATAGAAGTGGGCTTTTTCAGTGGCCATCAGTTTCAATAATTTACTACTTTAGCATTTTAAAACTATCGATTATTAAAATTACTGAAACATGCTAAAGAACTTTTTACTATCGCTTTTTCTGTTTGCAATAACGCTGCAAACAGGTTTTGCCCAAGGCAGAAAACTACCCGCAGATACCACCATTGTTACAAAGCATCAAACTACGATCAAAGGTCAAAATATCAATTATACCGCCACCACGGGCACACAGCCCGTTTGGAATGAAGATGGTGAGGTAACTGCTTCGCTTTTCTACACCTATTACACTAGAGATGGCATTGCAGACCGCTCTACTAGGCCATTGGTTATCTCTTTTAACGGTGGGCCTGGCTCAGCCTCGGTATGGATGCACTTGGCCTATACCGGCCCTATGATTTTAAAGGTGGATGATGAAGGCTATCCCGTGCAACCTTATGGAGTTAAGTCAAATCCACATTCTATTTTAGATGTAGCTGATATTGTTTTTGTAAATCCGGTAAATACGGGTTATTCTCGTATGTTGCATAAAGATGCTAAAAAGGAAGATTTCTTTGGGGTAAATGCCGATATCAAATACTTGGCTGAGTGGATCAATACTTTTGTAACCCGACAAAACCGTTGGTTGTCACCTAAGTATTTGATTGGAGAGAGTTATGGTACTACCCGCGTTTCGGGTTTGGCCTTGGAGTTACAGAATAACCAATGGATGTATCTGAATGGGGTTATTTTGGTTTCGCCTACCGAGTTGGGGATAGAAAGAGGAGGTCCTGTAGAAGTAGCCAACCGTTTGCCTTATTTTGCCGCCTCTGCTTGGTACCATAAACAACTCAATGCAGACTTACAAGCCAAAGATTTGGACGAAGTACTTGCTGAGGCAGAAGATTTTACCATTAATGAGTACATCCCCGCCTTGGCAAAAGGCGCTTTTATTGAAGGTTCTGAAAAACAAGAAGTCGCTCAAAAAGTGGCTGCTTATTCAGGTCTTTCGGTCAAAGAAGTATTGCAAAGTAATATGGATATTAGCACTTCTTACTTTTGGAAAGCATTGCTTAGAGAAGAAGGCTTTACTGTAGGCCGTTTAGACTCTCGCTACAAAGGCATAGATAGAAAAGAGGTAGGCGATAGGCCGGATTTCAATTCAGAATTGACCTCTTGGTTGCATTCCTTTACACCTGCCATGAATTACTATGCGCAGGAAGTATTGAAATTTGAGACAGACGTAAAATACAATATGTTTGGTCCTGTAAGGCCTTGGGACCGCTCGGGCGACCAAACCGGCGAAAACTTGAGGCAGGCCATGGCTCAAAATCCTTACTTAAACGTGATGGTACAGTCGGGCTATTACGATGGCGCAACCAACTATTTTGATGCCAAATACAGCATGTGGCAGCTAGACCCGAGCGGTAAAATGAAAGAACGCCTAAGTTTTAAAGGTTACCGAAGTGGGCATATGATGTATTTGAGAGCAGAAGACCTAGAAAATGCCAATGAGCATATCAGGGAATTCCTTGAGGCTTCTATACCTGAGAATGGCACTCCTGCCAAGTATTGATTTTGAAGCATCTAGCCTATGAATTAACCATAGGTTAGATGCTGCTTTTCCCTCTTAACATTAAAAAAGGCTCAGATTTCTCCATAGAAAAAATAATATCTTTTCTGACCATTTCTCCAGCATGCTCCATGGCTCTTGAGAGTGGCATTTTTTGAAAAAAATGGAAATCTATCAAATAAGAAGCAAAAGCATCGCCTGACCCTCCGTAGTTTTTTGGTACTTTCTCGTGATTGCTTTCATACAGCGCACTCTTTTCTAAAAGTTTGTTGGTGAGGTGCTGCCCTTCATCTACACTAGTTACAAGCAAGCGTGTGTTCTCAAATTTAGAAGTGAATGCTCGGATATATCTCTCGCTTTGCTCGATATCAAAGTCGCTGATATTTCCCGTGAGAAGAGCAACCTCGGTAATATTGGGCAAGCAGAGGTCTGAAACAGCAATCAATTCGCCCCAATTCGCAATAATTTCTGAAGAAACATAGGCTCGGCCATGGTCGCCGCAAACAGGATCTACAACCACAAAATCGATGATACTTCCAAACTCTTGCAGGCAATCCCTAATGGAGTTTATTTGTTCGGCATCGCCCAAATATCCTACGTAAACAATTATTTTCTCATTGGCCTCTCTAAGGAGAATAAGGGTGTTTTTGAGCAAATCCTTAAATGGGATTTCGTACTTTTTAATGCCTTTAATACTGCCTATGCCTGTAAGTAGCAATGAAGGCACGGGAATGACCTTGGTGCCTAAAACATGCATGACCATTTTTAGCCCTGCATTGCCAATGGCCGGCATAGAGTTAATAGCAAGTACTTTTTTTTCGGAGTTTCTCATTTAAATTTTGGATAGAAGCTTTCGTATTGGTGGGGAAAGTTATGTTTATTGGGTCAAATAATGCTTTAATTGCCAAAAAACGTTGCTCAATTTACAAAAACCTAAAATTTAATTTAGAAATTATTATCGATACTTTTTAATTTAGATATAGAAGTTCGTTCTCTCTTATTTTTTATTTGAACCATAATTAAGGCCGAAAAATCAATGAACACTTGTGTATTGGATTTTCTGGAATCTACAGCTATTAAATTGATTAGCTATACATTTTACTCATTAATTATTTTTTGACTTAAACACATAAGGGACATGGAAAAAACGGAAATCGAAAACATCGTTCGTGAAAGTGTAACTGAATGTGCCGACGAAAACGGCTGGGCCAACTTGGCAAGGTTAGGCCCTGCATTAAAGGCAAAAGGAGTAGAATACGGTAAACTATCTAAATTTTTTAGTACGTATTCTAATCTAGTTGAATTAAAGACCGATACCGGATTGCAACCTCCCGTGGTGTATGCCAGACTATTGCAAGTAAGAGAACCCGCTTAAATGCAAAACCGGCTCAAGGCCGGTTTCTTTGGTTTTAGGCAAATTGTTAAACGAGGGTGCTTGAACAAGTTAGGGCGTCTACCTCAAACAGAGAGGTATTAGCGAGACGCTAATACTAGTTTGGTATTTTTCAACGTACAAATTCCATGGCATTGCAAATGCTTTTTCTCGCTACATCCTCATTGCAGATGAGGACGATATGGGAGAGGACGCTTGAACGAGATTTCTTGTACTACTTTTCAATATGCCGGCCCAAAATCTCAACAAAAAACTATATCTACAACGTCCCACCTTAACATCTCAACAAAAAAAATATTATCACATATTCCTTCTATACTGACCGCCCACATCGAACAGCGTATGGGTGATTTGCCCCAAAGAGCAGTATTTAGTGGCTTCTATGAGCGATTCAAACAGGTTGCCTCTCTTTAAAGCACAATCCCTTAAGTTACTAAGTGCTACCTTGGCTTTTTGCTCATAAAAAGTTTGTACCTTTTCTTTATTGGTGATCTGTCTTTTTTTCTCATCTTCCGTAGAGCGAATTACATTTTTGGGCACAATAGTAGGAGAACCTTCTGAAGATAAGAAAGTATTCACTCCCACAATGGGCAAATCTCCATTGTGCTTGAGGGTTTCGTAATACATAGATTCTTCTTGTATCTTGTTACGCTGATACATGGTTTCCATCGCGCCCAAAACACCACCTCTTTCAGTAATTCTGTCGAACTCCATCAAAACGGCTTCCTCTACCAAATCGGTGAGTTCTTCAATAATGAATGAGCCTTGCAGCGGATTCTCGTTTTTAGCCAAGCCCAATTCTTTGTTAATAATGAGTTGGATGGCTACGGCCCTTCTCACAGATTCTTCAGTGGGTGTGGTAATGGCCTCATCGTAAGCATTGGTGTGCAACGAGTTACAATTATCGTAAATGGCATACAGGGCTTGTAGGGTGGTCCTGATGTCGTTGAATGAAATCTCCTGCGCATGGAGAGACCTGCCTGAGGTTTGGATGTGGTATTTGAGCTTTTGTGAACGCTCATTGCCTCCATACAAAATCTTCATGGCCTTGGCCCAAATCCTTCTGGCTACCCTGCCAATAACCGCATACTCTGGATCAATACCATTGGAGAAAAAGAATGAAAAGTTAGGGGCGAAGTCATCGATGTGCATGCCTCGACTCAAATAATACTCAGCAAAGGTAAAACCATTGCTTAGGGTAAAAGCCAATTGAGTAATGGGGTTAGCGCCCGCCTCTGCAATATGATAACCCGAAATAGAAACAGAATAGAAATTCTTTACCTTGTGATCAATAAAATACTGCTGTACATCGCCCATAAGTTTAAGCGAAAATTCGGTGGAGTAAATGCAGGTATTTTGTGCCTGGTCTTCTTTTAAAATATCGGCCTGTACCGTACCACGAACAGCAGAAAGTGTTTTGGCTTTGATGTTTTGATATACTTCTTGAGGGAGCACTTGATCACCGGTAACACCTAAGAGCATAAGCCCCAAACCATTGTTGCTTTTGGGCAATTCTCCATGATAACTTGGTATTTCAGCACCTTTTTTCTTATAAATCTCAGCAATTTTATTTTTTACTTCCTCTTCAAGACCTTGCTCTTTAATGTAAAACTCACACTGCTGATCAATAGCGGCATTCATAAAATAGGCGCAAATGGTAGCTGCCGGGCCATTGATTGTCATAGAAACGGAAGTCGTCGGGTCTGCTAGATTAAAGCCCGAGTAAAGCTTTTTGGCATCGTCTAAAGTACAAATGCTTACCCCCGAGTTGCCGATTTTGCCATAAATATCAGGCCTGTGATTGGGGTCTTCGCCGTAAAGTGTTACTGAGTCAAAAGCGGTAGACAGCCTAGCTGCACGTTGCCCTTCAGAAAGGTAGTGGAAACGCTTGTTGGTGCGTTCTGGGCCACCTTCTCCAGCAAACATGCGCGTTGGGTCTTCGCCTTTTCTTTTAAATGGAAATACACCCGCTGTAAAAGGGAACTCACCCGGCACATTTTCTTGAAGCTGCCAGCGCAAAATATCGCCCCAGCTTTTAAACTTAGGCATGGCTACCTTAGGTATTTTGGAGTGGGAGAGGGTTTCTGCCTTGGTTGCTACTTGAATGTCCTTGCCCCGCACCTGATAAGTAAATATCTCTTCTGCATAAGCTGCTTTTTTGGCTTCCCAGTTTTGTATCAAACTTTGATGCTTTTTGTCGAAATGCAGGGCTTCCTTTTCATAGAGTTT